>NZ_JBSSAB010000002.1:0-166411 GCF_054058195.1 Thermostichus sp. OS-CIW-29 | reverse complement strand
TACAACTCTTTGCCGCAAATCCAAAGAATGAGTCGGCATTCCTTTCTCTCCTTCCTCTTGAATACCTGTACCCTATTTTAAATTAAAAGGCTGTAGCAGGTTGGAGCTTGAAAGCAGGACGAGCTTCCCAAACTTGTTCAGAATGATTGTTCAGAATGACTGTGTCTCCACATGGGTTGGAGTCAGTGTTGCCGAGAAAAGCCATATCCTTGCTAGATTGAAGTCATGGGATCCCTGACTCTACCCGGTAGAACTGAACTTTATGACCGTCCCTCTGATTCACAGCCGTGACGTTCTAGAGAGCCGTCTCAAGGAGATTCCTGCTGAACCCGGCGTATATTTAATGCGAGATGCCACGGATCAGATCCTCTATGTAGGCAAGTCCAAGAAATTGCGCTCTCGAGTGCGATCTTATTTCCGCTTCACCGGCGACCTGTCCCCTCGCATTCAGCGCATGGTAGCTCAGGTTTGCGAGATCGAGTTTATCGTAACCGACAATGAAAGTGAAGCCCTAGCCCTAGAAGACAATCTGATTAAGACCCATCAGCCCCCTTATAATGTTCTCCTTAAGGACGATAAAAAGTATCCCTATTTGTGTATTACCTGGTCGGAGCCTTATCCCCAGCTTTACATCACCCGCCATCGTCGCCTTGATCGGAATCAAGACAAATACTATGGCCCCTACACCGATGTTGGTCTATTGCGCCACACCCTTGGACTGGTCAAACGGATTTTTCCCTTGCGCCAACGGCCCAAACCTCTGTACAAAGATCGCACCTGTTTGAACTACGACATTGGGCGCTGCCCCGGAGTATGCCAAGGCTTGATCAGCCCAGAAGAGTATCGCAAGACGCTGGCTCAAGTGGCCATGATCTTCCAAGGCCAGACAGATGAGCTGATCCAAGAGCTGCAGGAGAAGATGATCCAGGCCGCCGAACAGGAAAATTATGAGGCAGCCGCACGATATCGGGATCAAATTCGCGGTTTGGAACAATTGGGAGAATCCCAGAAGGTCTCTTTGCCTAACTCTACCGTCAGCCGTGATGCTCTGGCCTTGGCCATGAATGATTCACGAGCCTGCATTCAATTGTTTCAGGTGCGGGCAGGCAAGTTGGTGGGGCGGCTGGGGTTTGTGGCCGAAAACCGCGGTGACGACCCAGGCCTTATCTTGCAGCGGGCTTTACAAGAGCATTATCAATACTGCGATCCGGTGGAAATTCCCTCTGAGATTTTGACCCAGTATGAATTGCCCGATCACGATTTTCTGGAGTCTTGGCTGAGCCAGAAAAAAGGCCGCAAGGTCAGCCTCATTGCTCCCCAACGGCAGAGCAAAGCTGAGTTGATCGAGTTGGTCGAGCGGAATGCCCAACTGGAGCTAACCCGCGCCCAGCGCCTGGCGGATCGGGATGCCGCGGCCTTGGAGCGCTTGGCAGAGGTCTTGGATTTGCCGGATGTGCCCCGTCGCCTAGAAGCCTACGATATTTCCCACATTCAGGGATCCGATGCTGTGGCCAGTCAGGTGGTGTTTATCGATGGCCTGCCTGCCAAACAGCACTACCGCCGCTACAAGATTCGCAACCCTGAGGTGCGCCCCGGTCACTCCGATGATTTTGCCAGCCATGCAGAAGTGGCCCGGCGTCGCTTCAGCAAAATGACCCCTGAGGATCAGCCGGATTTGGTGCTCATCGACGGGGGCAAGGGGCAGTTGTCGGCAGTCATGGCCGTCTTGGCAGATTTAGGGCTGGATCACCTGCCGGTGATTGCCTTGGCCAAACGAGAAGAAGAGATCTTTCTGCCGGGGGATCCCGTGCCCTTGCGGTTGCCGGCCCAAGATCCGGCTCGCTTGTTGTTGCAACGCCTGCGAGATGAAGCCCACCGATTTGCTCTCGCCTTTCATCGCCAGCAACGGAAAGCGCGTCAACATGCCTCTACGCTGGACGAGATCCCCGGCTTGGGCAAGTATCGGCAAAAGCTGCTGATGGAAGAATTTCGGTCGATTGCCCGCATTCAGGTGGCCTCAGAAGACCAGTTGGCTCAAGTGCCCGGCATTGGCCCGAAGATTGCCCGGCAGATTTACCGCTACTTTCACCCAGAAACTCAGGCGGAATCCCCGGAGACAGCGCAGGTGGAGTAGTTGAGAATCCGCGCAGGGATCCCTGCCCTACCGGCAGCCCACGGGGTAACATCCACAGAAACCTAAGCGCCCTTCCTCGCCCGTGATTTTACGGGGTTAGGGGGGAACTTGTAGTGCGGGAAACATCGCTTAAGGCAGAAATGATACATAATCCCAAGGACAGGTGTTCTCAGTGCCCTGGTACTGCTTGCCAATAGGGGATCCTGATGCTGGCCGGACTCGATGTGCTCCTGGAGAATGCTCCCATCGGGATCTTTCGTGCGGATCTGCAGGGACGGTACCGGTTTGCCAATGCCAAGCTTGCCGAGATATACGGCTATACTTCCTCTGCCCATTTGATGCGCCATCTGTCGGATTTTGGCCATCATCTCTATGCTGACGCTGCCGGTCGTCGCCAGTTTTTCCAGGATTTGCTTGCAGGCAAAGTCGGCGACGGGAGAGTGGCGCAAGAGTTTTTGATCCACAGTCGCAAGGGCTTGGACTTGTGGGTGCGAGAACAAATTCAAGTCGTCCGCAATCCGGCAGGGGATCCCCTCTGTTTTGAGGGGTATGTGGAAGACATCACGGCACAGAAGCGGGGTGAACAAGCGCTTGCAGAGAGCCAGCTCCGCTACGAAAGGCTGGTTTGCGCTATTCCACAAGCCTTGATGATTTTTAGCCGAGAAGGCAAATGCCTGGAGCTGATTTCTTCCCCGGAGAATGCTTGTGTTGCCTCACTCCCAGCAGAGCACCTTCAGGGAAAAGCAGTGCAAGAGCTGTTCGGCTCTGAGGTTAGCGACCAACTCCGGAGGCTGATTGACCGTTGCTTGAGCAGCGGATCCCGGCAAACCTTGGAATATCCCCTAACCAACTCAGCGGGAGAGCTCCGTTACCAGGAAGTTTGCATAGTTCCCTACGGAGCAAATTGCGTGCTTGGCTGCATTCAAGATATTACCGAGCGTAAGCGTCTAGAGCCGGCCTTGTTGGAGATTCAACAGCGATTCTGGGGTATTGTAGAGTCCTGCAATTTGGGCATTTCTCTGCTGCCTCTTGAGCCAGAAGCTAGTCCGCATGGCATGAACTCAGCCCTCAAGGATATAACAGGATATTCTGCAGAGGAACTGAAAGCTTTGCCTCTGGAGGCTTGTATCCCAGACTTGGCCGATGTTGAAACTCTAAAAAAACTTTGGCAGGAGTTGGTTGATGGCCGGCGCAGTCATTATGAATGGGAACATCCCTACACCCGTAAGAATGGCCAAATCATCTGGGTAAAGTCTCAGGTTTATGTTGTGAGAGATGAAGAACAAAAGCCTCTGTTTGCCGTTTACTTCCTGGATGATATTAGCGAGCGCCGATCCATCAAATCTGCTCTTGAGGAAATTCAAAACCAATTGCAGGGGATCTTCAACTTCTGTAGCCAAGGGATTGCTCTGATGAGCTTGGATCCTGATCCCCGGTATCTCAGCCTCAACCCGGCAATGGCAGAGATTACAGGGTACAGCGAGGAAGATTGGTCGGCTCTGAAAGCGGAAGATTACACCCCCTATCCCGAAGACCGAGAACGGGGCGAGATACTCTGGAATGAACTGCTTTCCGGGTACACCAACAACTATGAATATGAAAAGGTGATTTGCCGTAAAGATGGCAGAGAGATCTGGGTTCGCTTACAACTCTTCGCGGTGCGAAACGCTCAAAACGAGCCTCTGTTTGCCATCCAATTTCTAGAAGATATTTCCGAGCGAAAAAGGGCCGAAACTCACCTGCGAGAAAGTTTGGCCGATCTGGCCCGCAGCGAAGCACGTTACCGCGCTCTTTACGAAGCGATCCCAGATATGCTTTTGCAAGTGGATCGGCAAGGGCTAATCCTGTCCTATAAGCCCCCCAGAGGATTTGCATCGGCCTATCCCGATGACCGCTATCCTAACCAGTACATTCAGGATCTGTTTCCAGAGCATTGGAAAATCTACTTTGCTCCCTTGTTGGAGAAAGCCTTTCAAACGGGAGAAATTCAGGTTATTGAATATCCGCTTCCCAAAACTTCTCAAGACACTGCGGAAGCATTGCCGGAATATCGTGAGGCACGTCTGTTGCCCTTTGGGCCGGATGAGGCCATTGTTTTGGTGCGCGATATCACCCTGCGCAAGCGCCTGGAGCTGGCCCAGCAAACACGAGAAGCTGAATTAACAGCCCTGGTGCAACAGCGAACCCAGCAACTGGAACGCAGTCTACAGTTTGAATCGATTCTGCGCCGCCTTACCCATCAGATACGGGCAACTCTGGATGAAAGGCAGATCTTGCAGACAGTTGTGAACGAGCTGGGAAAATTTTTGGGCGTTCTTTTTTGCAATGTTGGCCTTTACGATAGCCGCCGAACCTACTCCCTGATCAGCTATGAATACACGACGCTTTCGACCTCTGGGATCGGCGCTCGGGTTCAGATGAAAGATTTTCCCCTCTTCTACGAACAGCTATGGCGAGGCTGGTGCTTTCAACTGTGCGCTCGGGATCGTCAACGGGATCCCGACACTTTGCCCCCTTATTTGACCAAGCTGGCCTGCCCCATTGCCGACGATCAGGGCATTCTTGGGGATCTGTGGCTGGCCCGGCCCCCTGAGGAGAGTTTTAGCGATTGGGAAATTGATTTGGCTCAGCAAATGGCGGCCCAGTGTGCGATTGCCCTGCGACAGGCCAGGCTCTACCTCAGCAGCCAGGCTCAGGTGACGGAATTGAAAAAACTCAGCCAAATTAGGGATAACTTCCTGGCCGCCGTCTCCCATGAGCTGCGCACTCCCCTTACCAGCATTAGCCTCTCGGTTCACCTGCTGAAACTGAGCCATCAAGTTTCTCCTCTCACCCCCAAGCAAATCCAGTATCTTGAGGTTCTGGAGCAGGCGTGCGAGCGAGAGATCTCCCTAATTAACGATCTTCTGGATCTACAAAATTTGTCGGGCAATACGCTCAAGCTGCCCTCTGAGCAGGTTAACCTGCCTCTCCTTTTGGCACCTCTTATCAATCGGTTCCAAGACCGGATGCGCAAGCGGCAGCAAACCCTAGAAGTTCACTGGGATCCCCACCTGCCCTATCTGCACACCCATCCCCGCCTGTTGGAACGCTTGGTCTGTGAGCTTTTGACCAATGCCCACAAATTCACGCCCGCCGGCGAACACATTGTCCTAGAGGCTGTTGCTTTAGGTTCCGACCGCTGGGAGCTGCGCTTGACCAACACGGGCACCACCATTCCCCTCGAAGAACAAGAACGCATTTTCGAGCAGTTTTATCGCATCCCCCACTCGGATCCCTGGCAGCAGGGGGGAACAGGCTTGGGATTGGCTCTGGCCCAAGCCATTGCCAACCACTTGGGCGGCTCTTTGCAGGTGGAAAGCACTGCCCACCAAACCACGTTTATTCTTCGCTTGCCCGCAGCAGAATCTTGTTGACGATTCGGTTTGGGCCACTTATGGTGAGATTTACCATATGGGGGGCAGGGTGAAGGTAGCGCTGTTGCAACTGAACTACATCGTCGGCGATCTAAGCGGAAATGCCGAGCGCATCCGTTCGGCAGTCGAGGCAGTGGCGGCGGCGGGAGCAGAGTTGGCCATCACCTCGGAGCTGGCGTTGCTGGGATATCCACCCCGCGATTTGTTGCTCTATCCGGCCCTGGTCGAGAGGGCAAGCCAGGTTTTGCAGCACTTGGCCAGCCGGTTACAGGCCAGCATTCCGGTAGTCGTGGGATCCGTGCAGCCCAATCCTCTGCCTGAGGGTCGGCCCCTTTACAATGCTGCTGCCTGGCTGGAGGGAGGCCAGATCCGCCACTGGTTTCAGAAGTCGCTCTTGCCCACCTACGATGTCTTCGACGAAGATCGCTATTTTGAGCCGGGATCCCAGCCCCAACCCATCGAGTACCGTGGCCGCCGCCTGGGCTTTACCATTTGTGAAGACATTTGGAACGACCGCGATTTTTGGCAGCACCGCCGCTACCACTGGGATCCGGTGGAACAGATGGCCCGCTGCGGTGCCGACCTGCTGATTAACCTCTCGGCTTCCCCCTTCAGCCTAGGCAAACAGAAGTTGCGGGTGGAGATGCTGGGATCCCTGGCCCGCAAGCACGCCCTGCCCATTCTCTACGTCAATCAGGTGGGGGGCAACGACGATCTCATCTTCGATGGGGCCAGTTGTGCCGTGGATCGCCGGGGTCGGGTTGTGGCCCAAGCGGCTGCCTTTCAGCCGGATCAGCTCATCCTGGATGTGGACGAGTTGACGCAGTCTCCCAACCCAGACCAGAGCCCACCGACCGCGGGATCCCGCTGGCCGACCGAGCCGGAAGCTGAGCTGTACGAGGCGTTGGTTTTGGGCACCCGCGATTACGTCAGCAAATGTGGCTTTCGCGAGGTGCTATTGGGCCTGTCGGGAGGGATCGATTCTGCCGTCACTGCTGTGATTGCTGCCGATGCTTTGGGGCCGGAGCGGGTGCTGGGGGTGCTCATGCCCTCTCCCTATTCCAGCCCTGGCAGCCTGACCGACGCCTACCAACTGGCGCAAAACCTGGGGATCCCGACCCTGAAGCTGCCGATTCAGCCCATCATGGAGAGCTACCACCACCTTTTGGCAGAGCCCTTTGCCGGCCTCCCCCCCGACATCACGGAAGAAAACCTGCAATCTCGCATTCGCGGCACCCTCCTCATGGCCCTTTCCAACAAGTTCGGGCGGCTGCTGCTGACCACAGGCAACAAATCAGAGCTAGCAGTGGGCTACTGCACCATTTACGGGGATATGTCCGGCGGCCTGGCGGTGATTTCCGATGTGCCCAAGACCTGGGTGTACCGCTTGGCTCGCTGGATCAACCGACAGCAGGAGCGGATCCCACTTGCTACGCTGACCAAGCCCCCCTCAGCGGAATTGCGACCCGGCCAACAAGATAGCGACAGCCTGCCCCCCTACGATTTGCTGGACAAGATCTTGCAGCGGCACATCGAGCAGCATCAATCCGGCCCGGAGTTGGTGGCTCAAGGGTTCGATCCCGACATCGTGCAGCAGGTGCTGCGGCTGGTTCAAAAAGCCGAGTTCAAGCGACACCAAGCTCCCCCTGGGCTACGCATTACCGATCGCGCCTTCGGCACCGGCTGGCGGATGCCAATCGCCAAGCGGCAGGAAGGGATCAGTTGAAACCCTCATCTCAATTCAAACCAGGACACCGCACCCACACCTGAAACATTAGAATGCACGGGGCCAGAAGGCTTTTCAAGGACTCCGTCCCGCTGGCGCGACCAGTAGCCCAAGCGTCTCACCCTAACCTGGAATAACTGTAGTTGCCATTTAGGAACTGCTGCAGCCAGCACAGGTATATTTCCTGCTCAGTCAAAGACAACAAAGGGCCTGCAGACCGGCAGACCCCAGGAAAAATCTAAAGAATAAAGAGTGGCAAGCTGATCCCTCTCAGATCAGGCCCAGCCAGGAAGCAACGCCTTGGCCCGTCACCGCTTCGATGACAATGGCCAACACAAAGCCAATCATGGCAGCCCGACCGTTGAGGCGCTCGGCATACTCGTTAAAGCCAAACTTGGGCTCAGACAAATTGGGGTTAGACATGAGAACCTCCAGGGTAAATGGGAACGACAGGGAGTGGGATCCGTAAAGAACGAAAACGAGAACGGCACTTGACCTTCAGTATAGTTTGCATTTCTTCATGATCGCAAGCAAGGTGGTCACCCGCTGCCGATGGCGGCGATGATCTGCCGCGCCAGGGGAATGGCCGCCTCATAGGCTTTGCCCTGATGCAGGTGCAGCACCAGCGTCCAGTTGGGATCCGGCAGGGGCCAAAAGGCCAGCAACCAGGCTTGAAAATCTTCTGCCCAGAGAATTGGTCGTCCTCGTCGTTGAGGATTGAGGATGGTGCCAGACTTGGCTGCCACCGGGATCCCTTCTGGGGCAATGCCGCGACAGGTGCCCGCTGTTGCCGCCAGGCTCATGCCGGCATGGAGAGCCTCCCAAATCCAAGCCGGTAAAGAGAAAGCGGGCAGAGAGACCTCGCCAGAAAGGGGTACACCTCGGCGGGCAATCACGCCCCCATAAACCAACAGCTCCCAGGGATCCACCGGCCCAGCCAGACCGGTCGCCAAGAGCGGAGCCGGAGCCGTATTCTGCGCACTCTCTAGGCCGAAGCGCCGCAGCCACTCCACCAGGGTATTGGCCCCTAGCTCCCAGCCCAACTGGTAGAAGTACACATTGCAGGACTGGGCCAGGGCTTGGCGCAAGTTCAAGGTTCCATGTCCGCGGGGATCCCAGCAGGGTAGGCGGCCCAACCCCAATTGCGGCGGCGGATCCCACCAACCCGGGCAGTGGATCAAGCGCTCGCCGGAGCTGATCCCGGTCTGCAGAGCAGCAGCGGCAACGGCACACTTGACGGTTGAGCCAGGGCTGGCCCTGATTCTGGAAGCCTGCTCCGGCTGCCAAACCCTTGTTAAACGACCGGTGTTCAGGTTGAGGACGGCGGCAAAATCGCGCGGATGGGGCAGCCCTGCAGATTTCCCCTGCAAGCCCCAGGTCAAAGCAGAACCCAACAGCCAGGCTCCACAGGTGCGACGGTTCATCTGCTGTTGGCCCCGAAAACCCAGCCAGACAAAAGCGGATCCCTGTTACAAAAATTCGGAAATCGCAGCCTTCTCACGGACTAGGGTAATCTGAGTTCAGGTCAATGGAGATAACCCTCATGGCAATTCAGCGTGGTGCCAAAGTCCGTGTGCTGCGGAAAGAATCCTACTGGTACCGGGATGTGGGAACGGTTGCGGCGGTGGATACCAGCGGCATTCTCTACCCGGTGATCGTCCGCTTTGACAAGATCAACTACTACAACATCAACACCAACAACTTCCGCGAAGATGAACTGGAAGTGTTGGAAGCTCCCAAAGCCAAGGCCAAAGCTGCGGCTAGCTAAGCCAAAGTTCTGATGCCGGGGACTGTGTTCTTGAGCAAGTCGTTCTGTGCCTGAACTGCCGGAAGTTGAAACAGTTCGGCAAGATTTGCAACGCCTCACCTTGGGGCCGCGGATACTTGCGGTGGAGGTGCTCCTGGCCCGCACCATTGCCTACCCTGCAGGGGAGATGTTTGGGCGGAGCTTGATTGGCACCCGTTTTACCCAGTGGCAGCGGCGAGGAAAGTATCTCCTGGGATCCCTGGATTCGAGAGCTGTTCTGGGCGTGCATCTGCGCATGACCGGGCAGTTGCTCTGGGTGCAGGGATCCACCCCTTTATCAGCTCACACTCGTGTTCGTTTGGCCTTCGAGGAAGGGTGGGACTTGCGCTTTGTGGATCAGCGCACCTTTGGCCAGATGTGGCTGGTGCCCGCCGGTGTTGAGCTGGAGGCGGTGATCCCCACCCTGCAGACTTTGGGGCCGGAGCCCTTTTCGCCAGCTTTTTCTGAGGCCTATTTCCAGGCTGCCCTGCAGAAGAGCCGCCGTCTTATTAAAACCGCGCTGCTGGATCAATCGCTGGTAGCCGGGGTGGGCAACATTTACGCCGACGAAGCCCTGTTTCTGAGCGGCATTCACCCTTTGACGCCAGCAGTTCAGCTTTCGGATGTGGCCAAGGCACGCCTGCGAGAAGCTTTGATCGAGGTGTTACGGGCCGGGCTGGAGCAGCGGGGCACCACCTTGCGGGATTACCGGGATCTGCGTGGGCTCAACGGCAACTATCAAGGGCAAGCGTGGGTGTACGGTCGGGAAGGGGATCCCTGTCGCCTCTGTGGCACCCCAATTCAGCGGATGAAGCTGGCAGGTCGGTCGGCTCACTTTTGCCCCCACTGCCAGCCACTCAAAACCCCCCTCTCCCTTGGGGAGAGGAGTTGGGGGTGAGGGGGAGCGCTTGGGCTCCGGAGCAGCTACCATCGCCAGTGCAGGGGATCCGGTGAAAAGAATGGCATGGCTCCGGTTCACAAAGCTCTGGGGTGGGGCGAGTTTGCTCGGCTGGGTGGTCTTCCCAGGGGCTGCGGCCTTTGCCCAACTGGAGTTGGATGCCCAACTGGGCCGATCCCAAATTGTTTCTCCCAGCAAAGATTGCCCCGCCTGCGACCTGACGGGGGCAGAACTGCCGGGAGCTGACCTCAGGGGGGCCAACCTGAAAGAAGCGATCCTCAGACAGGCCAATCTCCAAGCTGCCGACCTCTCCCAAGCGATCCTCAATCTGGCCGATTTGAGAGGGGCCAATCTGAGTGGCTCAGCTCAGGCAGGGGCTTTCTTGTGGGAAGCCGATCTGGCGCAGGCCAACCTGCAGCAGACAGATCTGACGGGTGCCAATCTGCAGGTGGCCAACTTAAGCGGGGCCGACTTGCGTCGAGCCATCCTCACCGGCGCCGACCTCACAGGGGCCAAGTTACACAATGCCGATCTGCGGGGGGCCGACCTGCGAGGCGCTTTTCTGGAGGGGGCGGATCTGACCGGCGCCCTGTACAATGCCCAAACCCGGCTGGATCCCACCTTTGACCCCCAGGCCCGCGGCATGGTCTTGGTGAAGCCATAACCCCCCTCTCCCCAAGGGAGAGGGGCTGGGGGTGAGGGCGCTTTATTTGGGATCCCCCCTTGGGCAGATTAAAACCAGCACCCCCTCGGCTGGGATCCCCTGCCATGACTTCCCCTGTCCGCGTTCTCATTGCCGACGATCATCCCCTCTTCCGGCTGGGGCTGAAGTTTGCCCTGCAAGCCCAAGGATTTGAGGTGGTGGCCGAAGCCGAGACGGGATCCCAGGCCGTCCACCATTGTCGCAGTTGCCCCATCGACGTAGCCATTTTGGATGTGCGCATGCCGGATGGGGATGGGATCGCCGCCTGCCAGCAAATCACCGAGCTGGGCCTGCCGGTGGTGGTGGTGATGATGACCACCTTTCAGGAGCCGGGTCTGATTGAGGCAGCCCGCCGCGCCGGGGCCAAAGGCTACCTTTCCAAAGAGACCGACCCGGCGGAATTGGCCCGCGTCATCCGTCAGATTTTGTCCAACCCCGAACGAGACTGGCTGCCTGCCCGACAGGAGCTGCCCAAGCTCACCCCCCGCGAGCTGTGTGTGCTGCAACTGATGAAAGAGGGCTTGGCCAACAAACAGATTGCCCGCCGTCTGGGCCTCAGCATCGAAACTGTCAAAGAATACGCCAGCACCGCCTACCGCAAGCTGGATGCTAGCGACCGTGTCACCGCCCTGCTCAAGGCGCAGCAACTGGGGATCTTGTGAATTGGAGAAAGGGCTTGGGGATTCCCCCCAGAGGTGGGGATTTGCGGCGGCCATGATCACCGCCATACTGTTGCTAGCTTGGCATCTTGACAAGGGATCCCTGGGGTGCCGCCTTCCCCTTCACGTTGTCCGAGATACGGTATGTCTGCTCCTTCCACGCTGCTGCTCAAGCTCACCCTGCGCTTGCTCGCCTCTTTGAAAGCACGGGTGGATCAGCGCAAGATTCGAGAGCGGGGCTTTGTCCTGCCGGTTGCCATTTTGATCGTGCTGGTCTTGAGCTTGGTGACGGTGGGGCTGCTGACCCGCTCCACTCAGCGCACCATCCAAACCCAGGTGGAACGGGCGGAGCTGACCATCAGCCGGCAACTGAATGCTGCCATCGACCGGGCCAGGGCCAAGATCGACAACCTGATTCGGGATCGCCGCCTGCCCGCAAGCAACCCCACCGATGCCCAATTTACCTCTGCCCTGACCAACGATGGCGCATTGGTGCCTGCAGAGCCCTCGGATCCCTATACCCTTCCCGATGAGCGGCGCTTTTTGCTGAACTACAACGCCCTTGTTCCGGATCCCCAGAATCCGAGCCGGAGAATTGAAGTGCAGCGGCAAGCCCCAGTCTGGTGGTTCTTGGTGGATACCGACAACAACGGGATCGACGACTCCGTTACCGCCTACACCATTCTGTACAACCGCCGAGCGCCGGTTACGGGGCAAAGGAACCTCCAGGACTTTGAGGAAAACATTTCCGATACTGAGCGGGCGCGGCGACTGGTGATCCGCGGTGGGCCACTGCAGGGTTCGGCCTTGGCGGGGTGTACCGATTCTCCGGCTGAACAGACGGTCAACCCCAACGTGGGGGACTGGTTCCAGGTGGGCTCATCTTTGCAAAAGCCCTTTCAGGTCTATGCAGTTACTCTTCCCATTGAGGGGGCCGACTCCACCACCCGCGCCGTTTCGGCTCTGCAGTTTCAGCAAGATCGGCGGCGGGATCTGCTGAACAAGTGGGGAATTTTCAACCGCGGCGACGTGGAGTTTTTCTTTACTCCTGGCTACAACTGGAACGGTGCTATCTACGCAGGCGGTAGCCTTTTCTTCCGGAACACTGCCAACAACTTGTTCCGGGCTTTCACCATCAGCTCGGAGCAGTCTTGCTTCTACACGCCGCCGGAAAACTCGGAAATTACAGCCTATGGAGAGCTGGTGGCAGGGGCCATTGGCTTCGCCGGACAGGAGGCGAGCGATACATTGATCTTTGATGCCCACCCTGGGGCGGCGAATGTACCGCCAAGTGTGCCGCTTCCCCGCCTGAATAACCTCAATTTCGATTCGGTTCAAAACGACGCAGCTCCTGAGATGGTAGCTCTGGATCCGCTGGAGCTACAGCTTTTTGGCCGCATTCGCACCCGCGGAGCCTACGCCCAAGATGCAGCAGGATGGGCAGCTTCTCCTCTCAGAAAGAGGGAGAACCCTGACGCCGGCCGGATTAAAGCTGGCGGCTTTCGGTCCGACCAGACCTGCCCCCCCTACGTGGACGATGTGTATCGGGCCGACAACCGCTTTGGCCCCAAGGCCAGCTATGACCGTCCACCGGTCGAACCTAACCAGGAAAGGGGCTGCGATGTGGACACCTTTGCTCAGAGGTTTGGTGTCAGTGCCGGTAGCCCGATTCCTGCTGATGCCAGGAACAACCAGAATGAGTCTTTGACCGAGGACAACCCACCCCCAGGCGCCCTTTCCGAGGTGGGCTTGGATGGCTATTGGGAGCGGCGGGCCCGTGTGGAGGGCTTGCGGGTAATTGTTGGGCAGCGGCTGGAGCTAACCCGCACCGATTCTTTGCCTTTGCCTTTGGTGCCGCCCGGGGATCCCGAGGACCCCACCAAGTTACAGGCCATTTTCATCAGCAACGAGGCGCGGCAACGCCTGACGCTGCGGGATAACCCGGCGGCGGTGCAGGCCACTGCCGTTTACCACTACAGCCACCGAGATGGGCGCTTCCCCATTGCTTGCCTGGCCACGGTAGCCCACCCCGGCTCTCCCTGGAGCTTGCAGCGGGCTTCTACTTTCCCCACCGGCGACCAGCGCACTCAACTGGGCATCAACTTCTTTACTGGAGAGGGCACCAACGTTTGGGAGTATGACCCCGAGCCGATGCGGGAGCAACTGCGGCCTGGCACTCCTTTGTGGACGGCCCTCACCAACCTGGCCAATTTTGCCGGCGATCCCGATGGGGCCTATCCGCCGCGTCAAGAGGCGGGCCGCATTCACCCGGATCCGTTTATTACGGCTTTTGGCAACTTCTCCGAGCTGCGGCGGGTTATTGATATCGTCAACCGAGGCACCTCTGTTGACCAATTGAGCCTGGCCGACCAAACCACCCTGCAAACGGCAGGCTGCATGTTGGGCATGCTGGCCGACAACATCCTGCGCATTGAGGCGGCTGCCACTGCCAGCAATCCCATAGCCGAAATCCTCCGGGATGACATCCAAGCCAGCCGAGCTGGGAACCGAGAGGCAGCCAACCGGTTTTATCTGCCGCTGCGCTACATTTTCCCTCTGCAGACCTTCCACCACAGCGTGCCCCCCAACCCCAACGATCCCCTTGAAGATGAGCGGAGGCAGGCCTACCCCTTCCTACAGGGGCCAGTAACCTATCAAGCCGTGGTGGATCTGGAATCCATGAGGCTGAGGCCCCGGGCCACCATTGACCAGTGGACTTTGCCCCGTGCCACTGCCAACTGCCCCAATAACACTGCTGGCCCCAACAGCAACCAGTTTGAGCTGATTCGGGTTGGTAATGGTAACCAGTGTCATCGCGTGCCCTTTAAAGATTCCGTCTTCTACGATGGCCGCGAGGCGATGGCGGTGCGGGCCCTCAACATCGACCTGGCCCTGCTGACCAACAACGTCAACGGACAGGCCAGGGGGTTGATTAACGGAGACACTTGGCTGCCTGCCGGCATTGGCGAGAACCGAGAAGGGGGGATTTTCTACGCCTTCCGGGAAGATGCCGTGCGGGAAGATGCCATTGCCCGCCCACCCTTGGGCACCTTTAGCACTTACCTGACCAACTGGCGCAACGGAAATGCCCGCGGTGACTTGGGCAGCGCCGGTATTATGAACGCCGGTCAGCCAGGTCGCGGCACGGCCAACGGCCAAACGGTCTGGGATCCCCCTGTTTCCAATCCGGGTGGACTCAGCCCCAAACCGGTGGACTACTATGCCGATCCGGATCGGCGGCCCTACGGCTTCCGGCTGCGCAACGGGGCGGTGCTGGCCCGCGGCGGGTTCAACCCTGATGACGCGATTTTTGGCCTCTCCTTCGTTTCCGACAACCCCGTCTATATCCAGGGGGACTTTAACCTGCACCGGACGAGGAACGGGCAGCGGCTGGAGGAGTTCACAACTCTCCTCAATTTCGGAGCAGACGGCCTCTACAGCAACTTCTACGGGCGGCTGCGGGCCAATGAAGATCGGCGCTTTGCCCGGGCGGCGCAGGATCTCTGGCGGCCTAGCGACGTGTTGGGCGACTCGGTGAACATCCTCTCTGCCGATTTCTGCGATGGCAGCATCGACGACGGCTTTGTGCAGGATGCTACGCTCAACGGCGGTGGCACTAGTTTTGTAGCCGATCGTAACTACCAGGGTAGCCCAGCGCGGGCCTCTGCTCCTCGCCGCAACGAACACTACGGCTGCAGCGGGCCAAACCTAGGAGCCAACACCTCCTTCCTCAACCAAGCGCTGGTGATCCGAGGCAACAACTGGCCGGCTCCGGATCCCAACAAACCTGGTGCTGGTGTCCTCCGCTTCGACAACACCAACGGGGCGCAGAATTTGGGCAACCACGTGCGGCGGCCAGGCTGGCCGGAGGTCTTCGCCCGCGACACCATCTTTGCCCGCCGCGACAGTGCCGACCCGAGCTCAAATAACGCTGACAGGACAGCAGGGCTTGGCGTGCCAGAAGTGCGGCTCTTGCGCGCACCCGATGCGGGCTATGCCAACTTTGGCACCCGCATTTCGGCTTTGGGCAACCCGGTGCTGGACACCTCCCGCTGGCTGCTGATAGCTTCCCTACAGCCTTGCCGACCGCCTGAAATGGAAGGAGGCGGTGGCCTGTTGGCCGAGTACTACAACGGCTGGATAACCAGCCCGCAGAACCAGTACAACCGCGACACAGGGTTTGGGGACACCGGCGTTGAAGTCTCTGAGCTTCTGAGGGCTCCAGATGCTAACCTGCCCTACCTGCGGGCGGTGCGCTGGCCGGATCCAACCTATCCTGTTCAGCATTGGAGGCTTGGCGTTCCAAATGAATCCTTCATGAGAGAAGAAGACCAGGGAGGACCAAAGTGCGATCCCTCAGGTGATTGGAACACTCCATACGACGAGCGAGCCTCACGGTGGTGGGCCTGCATTCGGGACGCTTTGGAAACAGATAAAGATGGCCAGGTTTCCGGCTGGCAGCCAGATAGTTTTGCCCGCTGGGTCAGCGGTACCAATCTGCCGGTTTGGGGTGGGTTCTACTACCTGTTTGCCAACCAGAATTATCCGAGCACCAACTCCCCCTTCCTCTGGCCCTTTGGCTGGGACGGCTGGCCTTTGTGGAATACTCAACCCACTCTTCCTCCGAATACTCAACACACTCTTCCTCTTCCCAAGGCTGACTTTTTGTGGATGCCAAGATGCAGTGAGCCGGATATGGATCCGCCTCAACTTCCCGCTGATGCTCCAGACATAGACAGGGGCAACATAGGCTTCTGGCGCTCCTGCTGGCGGCGCAGAGAGGGGTCATGGGGAAGTGGCAACAACTGGGGCAACGACTTTTTCGTGGTGCGCTGGGTAGGGGAGCTGTATCCCCGTTGGCCGGGTGTTGCCACCTACAACCTCAACACCGACGATGGGGGCCGACTCATCATCCGCAGAAACCCCAACTACACTCCTAACCCAGATGAGGAAGAGCCAGCTTTTAGAGGCTTCTATCTCAATGCGGGCACTCGTCTAGAAGAGCTGTCGGAGGATGAGGCTGTCGGTGTCGAAGCCTGGTGGGATGGCGGCAATAACCACGTGAGTTTCCGGCTGGAGCTGCAGTGCGTTACCGACTACACTCGGCCTTCTCCCTACCTGGTGGAGATCCAAACCTACGAGAACATGGGCAATGCCTCCGTCCGCTTTACAACCCAGGGAGACGGGCAGCCGCTGGAAAACTACGACCTTCGCTACCTGAAGCCGCTGAAGCCGGTCAACCAACCTTGCCAGCCGGATCAGACTAAACCTCTGGCACCCAACCAGCAGTACTGCGCAGAACCCCTCAATTGCGATCCCATCTGGACAGACTGGACTCCTGCATGTAAAACCAACATCTGTCAGCAAACCACTATTAAACAAACCAGAACTGCCACCTTGCCTGCCGGTTGCCCTGGCACTCCGCCGTCGGAAACTCGGACGATCACCTGCTACCCTCAGTACAACTACGGGAAATGGTCGGACTGGATGCCTCAGTGTACCCAGCAGCAGCAGTGCAACAAAACCACCATTACCCAAACCCGCAGCCGCACAGTAACGCCGCTCTGTACCAGCCAAAGCCCCTTTGTCGAAACTGAACGCCAAACCATCACCTGCCAGCCTCCAGGTGCTAGCTGCGGTGCTTGGTCTGAATGGACTCCTAAGTGTACGGTGGCCAACGGCGGAACCAAAGTCACCCAAACTCGCAGCCGCACCTGCACAGTGGCAGCTTGCGGAACCAGCTACACCGAGACGCAATCCCAAACGGTTACTTGCCCGCAGACCTGCAACTACAACTGGGGCCCTTGGTCACCGGCCAGTTGCGATGAGGTCATCAACCAGATCGCCTGCGGCACAACCAAAACCTTTACCCAAACCCAGACGGGCACCCTCATCGACAGCACCAGCAGCCCCACCTGCTCGCCCAATGCAACGAAGACCCAAAGTTTGACCTGTCGAGGGCGTCCCTGCGGGCCCAGCACCTTTGCCCCAGAAACGCCCTCCAAGAGCCCCTTGGGCGAGTGGATGGCGGCCAAGCCCAACACGGTGGAGCTGCGCCCCATTCAGGCAGTCGAGGCCGATCCGGAGCCGGAGACCATCAGCGTGAATACGGTGGCTGCGGCTCCTGCCGAGGGCGTAACCATTGCTCTGCAGCCGCAGCTTTCCCCGGTGCTGGAGGTGAAAGCCGGGGTGCCCAAGCCACCCAAGTGGCCCAACCCTGCCGAGGCTCTGCAGGCGGCCTTCAATTGGATGTTTGGCGAACCGGCCTATGCTGCCCGCGAGGGCTTGGTGAGAGGTGGCGTTCTCTCCGAGATCGTTTCTCAACCCAACCGCGAGCCCGGCATCCGCCCGGCTATCAAGGGAGAGGCTCTAGAAGACCCGTTTACAAAGGGAACCGAGGGAACCGACCTCTGGGCCCGAGCGCTGAGGCGCAAATTACTTAGGGAAGATCTGACGGTGGGCTGCCCCTCGGAGGAGGAAGGCCCAGATTCCAAAGGCGGCTTCTGGGTGCCCGGAGTGTTTCGCCCCAACTTCAACACCACCTTCAAGTACACCGCCTACACCGGTGACAGCCGCCCCAGCACGTTGCGCATCAAAGACTGGAACGGAGACGGCCAACTGAACTTCTGGGACAAAAACGACAACCGCGTTCGCGACTCCAACGAGCCTTGGGATGTTGTACTGGATCGGGATCCGCTGTTTGCGGAGAAGGATCCTGCCAATCCCAATAAACTGCTGGTTCAGCCCCAGATGGCGTTGAACCCCTATGCTTGGGTAAACGAAGGTGACACTCAGAACTACTCCCCAAGCTCCAACTATCTTGGCGGTTACTACATTGACACCAAGGGGAGCGAAGATATCCGCAATGGCTTGTGCTTCTACGTCAGGGTGGGCTCCGACTCGGGCACCAAGAGGGTTCAAATCCAGATTGATCGCAACGGTTCCACAATGACCGACAGCGATTTCCCCAGCGATACCGCCGCTTTTGCTTGGGTGGATGTGGAGCCGTTCACCCTGGACCTGAACAAGGCTCCCACTGGCTTTGCCGGCGAAAACCCGGTGCTGGGGGTGATCCTAGATGAGGTGACCCGTCGGCCCATTCCCATTCCCCGCTTCCAGGAGCTGGCCTCAACCGATGTGAACCAGCGCCGCCGCAACGACGATGGCAGCCAAAACCGGCAGCTGCAGCCGGCCAGGGAAACGCGGGTGAATGCCACTGCCATCAGCGGCACCCTGCCCTCGCGGCTAGACCAAACTGCCGGCGGCATGCACAACTTCCTGCGTCTCAACGAGCTGTGGAGAAATACCAACCTCTTCTTCAGCGGCTCGATGATCCAGCTCAACTACAGCACCTATGCCACCGGCCCCTTCCTGCAGCAGAGCTTTGAGCCGCCCAACTTGGTTACGGGCTCGGCCCTCACGCGCGGCTTCGACTACTACTTCCCGCCCAATCGCCGCTTCGGCTACGATGTGGGCCTGCAAATTGCCCGTCGTCCCAGCGCGGTGTCGGCTCGCTTCCAATTCCCCTCCAATGCCCGCACTGAGTTCTTGCGGGAGTTGGATCCTCAGGATCCGTATGTGCGGCGGCTGCGCTGCGGGCTGCAAGCTCAGCCAGATGTGCCCCTGCAGGCGGCTGCTCGGATTGGAGGCTGCAACGAATTCAACTGATATTGACTTCCCATGCCAGGGGTAGATTCAAGGTAGGCAGATCTGGGCGAGCGCTGGAGGGGATATGAAAAAGTGGCGGCTTTTGCGGCAGCAATTGGAAGCAGAAGGCTTCACGCTCATTGAGGTCTTGGCCTCGGTGGTCATTGTGGCTTTGGCTATGGCCGCTCTTGCTCCTGCTCTCACCCTGATCGCCTACCGGCGGGCCATGACGGAGCGGATAGAAGTGGCCAATCAACTGGCCCGGGCTGAGGTGGATCGCATTCGCACTCTGGTTGACCTGGAACTGGCCGCCAACCCAGCTGCTTTCCAGAACCCGGCTCAGTTGGCTCGTCTGCCCAGGATTGGAGCAAGCCCCTTGGCCAATACCCCGCCTCCTGCTGATATGGACAACCCCGGCCCCAACTACTCCATTCGCCTGGCCGAAGTGCGGTTGCCGGGGCGAAACCCCGAAACCTATGTCATCCAAACCTTTCGGGATAGGGGCGGGGAATGCATTGACCGACGCAACAACACCGTCATCTCAGGGGTTCCCTGCTCCTTCTTTTTGGGGGTGAGGGTGTACCACCGCTTTTCCTTCAACCCAACCACTCGGCAAGCTCTTCCTGGCCTGCGCACTGAGACGGTCTCCGCCAATCAGAACTTGGCCAATGCCGATGTGTGGCTCTTTCCCATGGCCAGCTCGATTGTGGAAGTCAACCTGGCCGCCAATTTGGGGGATGTTTGCCGGGCCATTTTGGCCGACGTTCAAGCTAGGGGTGGGATCCCGACCAACAACTGCAATGCCTTCCCGCTGCCCAGCCCAAGCCCTACCTCGCTTTGAAGCGACGGGTAAGCTCCTCCTGCAGGCTCACAAAAAGGTGGTGTTTTCCTATGTTCAAGGTTTTTCGCCACAGGGTTTACAAGAGTGCGGGGTTTACCCTCACCGAGCTTTTGGTCTCGCTGGTGGTAGCCTCGATCTTTCTGTTGGCCACGGGCATGATCGTCATTGAAACCATGCGGGTGGATCGGGAAGAGACAGGGCGCACCCAGGTGCAGGCAGAGCTGACCCAGGCCATGCAGTATATCCAGCAGGATCTGGCAGAGGCGCTTTACATCTACAACGATGCGGAACAGCCCAACGGAGACGGAACGCCAGATCTCATCCAAAGGCTTTACACCCCCGGCTGGATTCGCCGCCCCAATGGTGCCGTTCCGGTTGTCGCTTTTTGGAAGCTGAATCCGATCCCACGCGATTGCTATCAAGGCCCTCCGACCTTGCAACAAATTCGAGAAGGCCGAGTAACTTTGAAGGAGAGACCTACGGGTATTTCCGAAGCTGACTGGGATAACATCCGCAGCCGCCGCAACATCTATACCTTGGTTGTGTACTACTTGCAACGTAACTACAACAACGCCGGTAACCCAGACGGCAGCACCCCCTGGGAGGGCAATGCGCGCATTGCTAGGTTTGAGTTGCAACCTTTCAATGATACATGCATTGAGCGCAGCCCATTCTTCAGGGTTGATCCCGATCCATATCGGCAAGGCTTCCTTGACTGGCCCGCTGAGAAGGATCTTCAAGATCTCGAGCGGAGGGGGACACCCCAGGAACCCATTGCCGCGGCAGGCAATCGAGGCCCTCGTCTTGTAACTCTGGTCTCCAACATCTTCAGCAGCCGACAGGGAAGTCCGCAGGTTGCGCCGAATTGCCCACAGGGCTATGCCTTTGGAGGGGGTAGGCCCAATGGAGTCACTTTCTCAGGCCTAGAGGTCAATCAAAACGACGTGGGCTTCCATGTTTGCGTCCGGCGCAGCGCCGCCGCCAGCCTTCCCCAAGATGTGATTGTTACCATCACGGCAACTGCCATGGAGCGATCCAATCCCGGCCTGTTCCGGCGCTACATCCAAGATGCCACCAGCGTTGATGCGGAGCAGGTGTCGCGGTATCTGACGACAATGCAAACTCAGGTGTTGGCCCGTGGTGTGTTTAATCGTCAAGCCTAGTCAAGCCTATGTGACTTGCCCCGAAGGAGGATTCCTACCTATGTTGGCCTCGACGAGCAGATTCAGACGGATTGCACCTGCCCAGATGAAGGGCTTTACCCTGGTAGAACTCTTAGCGGTCACCGTCATCATCGGCATCTTGGCCGCGCTAGCCGTTCCCTCTGGGATCAATATCTGGGCGCGGATCCAGCTTGATGATGCGCAAAACAAGGTGGAGCGGGCTTTGCGCACCGCCCGCACCAATGCCAGGGCTTCTCTCTTGGGCCGAGCTTGGGTGGTGAGGGTGGACAATTCGGAGCCGAATGTACCGACTCTGGTTATTCAAGATGAGCAGGGCCTTTGCGATGAACCCACCCCCTGTCAGCGGGTGCGCCTGAATAATTTTGTAACCGTCAACAGTATCTTCCCTGATGAAGTGACATCCACTTTAATTGCCATACCAGAGCGGTCAACTTTAATTGCCATACCAGAGCGGTCAGTGGAGGTTATGCGGTCAGTGGAGGTTGAGGTTATAGAGAAAGCCCCCACCTTCGCCAACGGGAGGCCAGTTTTTGAATCCGATGGCCGCGCCCGTCAACTGGATCGCTTTGTGGTCAGCAGCCCTGATGAAGTGACATCCACTTTAATTGCCATACCAGAGCGGTCAACTTTAATTGCCATACCAGAGCGGTCAGTGGAGGTTATGCAGTCAGTGGAGGTTGAGGTTATAGAGAACGCCCCCACCTTCGCCAACGGGGGGGCAGTTTTTGAATCCGATGGCCGCGCCCGTCAACTGGGTCGCTTTGTAGTTAGCAGCACCTACTCCCAGGGCGAAAACCGCTGCGTGGTGGTGAGCACCTTGATAGGCACCATCCGCAAGGACAACGACCCGGCTTGTGCAAGTAGAACAGATGCAGAAGACTAGCCAGGCTTGCAACCTTCTTGAAAGAGGGTAGGATGGTCAGGCCGATGTTTTTGGGTGGAGCATGGCTTCTCCTTCCCTGATCCCTCAGGAAAAAACTTTCCCTTGGCAAACTCGTCAGCCTGCTTTGCTGGTGCTGGCGGATGGCACTTCCTTTGCCGGTTGGTCTTTTGGGGCGCCGGGCACGGCGGTGGGCGAGGTGGTGTTTAACACGGGCATGACCGGCTACCAGGAGGTGATCACCGATCCTAGCTACCGGGGGCAGATGGTTACCTTCACCTGTCCGGAGCTGGGAAACACCGGAGTCAATGAGCTGGACGAAGAATCGGCTCGGCCCCAAGTCGCGGGGGTGATTGCCCGCAATGTATCGCGCTTGGCCAGCTCCTGGCGGGCTACTTCCACCCTTCCCCACTATCTGCAACAGCATGGGATCCCGGCCATTGCTGGGGTAGATACGCGGGCTTTGGCACGGCGGCTGCGCTCCCAGGGGGTGATGAACGGGGCCCTTTCCACGGAGACTTTGGATCCCCAGGTTTTGTTGGAGCGGGTGCGCCAGGCCCCTTCCATGCAGGGGTTGAGCTTGGTGGCGGAAGTTACTACTCCTCAACCCTACGAGTGGCTGGAACCTACCCCCGCCGACTGGGACTATGGGCGCAGCCAAGGGATCCCAGTGCCGGAGCCGCCCCTGCGGGTGGTGGCCTTGGATTTCGGCGTTAAGCGCAACATTCTGCGCCGCCTTACCCGCTATGGCTGTCGCGTCATGGTGTTGCCGGCCAATGCCAGCCCGGAGCAGATTTTGAGTTACAACCCCGATGGGATCTTCCTCTCCAATGGGCCAGGGGATCCCGCCGCTGAGACGACTGCCATCCGCACCACGCAAGCGCTGCTGCAAACCGGGAAGCCCCTATTTGGGATTTGCCTGGGCCATCAGATTCTCAGTTTGGCCCTAGGGGGATCCACCTACAAGCTCAAGTTTGGCCACCGCGGCCTCAACCATCCCTGTGGGCTGGACAAGCAAGTGGAGATCACCAGCCAAAACCACGGGTTTGCGGTGGATGCCGACTCGATCCCTGCCGATGAGGTCACGATCAGCTACCTCAACTTGAATGACCACACCGTAGCCGGGATCCGCCACCGTCACCTGCCCCTGTTTTCTGTGCAGTATCACCCGGAAGCCAGCCCCGGCCCCCACGACGCCGATCACCTCTTCCGGGAGTTTGTGGAGCTAATGCTGCAGCACCGCCGTTTAGCGGGATAGGTGGGCTAGACGCAGAGCAAGGGCCTCGCGCGCTTCTTCCCGGTCGTCAAAGTGAATCTTCTCAGTGCCTAGGATCTGGTAGTCTTCGTGGCCTTTACCGGCAATGACCACCGTATCCCCTGGCTGGGCTGCGAGGATGGCCAGGCGAATGGCCTGCCGCCGATCCACCTCCACCGCCCTGGGAGATCCAGGGATCCCGGCCAAAATATCCCGTAGGATCTGCTGGGGATCTTCGGTGCGGGGGTTGTCGGAGGTAACGATCACCTGATCGGCCCAGGTGGCGGCAATGCGGCCCATCTGCGGTCGTTTGCCCCGATCCCGATCCCCGCCACAGCCAAAGACACAGATAAGCTGACCTTGCACCTGGGAGCGCAGGGCCTTGAGCAGGTTTTCCAGCCCGTCGGGGGTGTGGGCATAGTCCACAATCACCGCGATATCCTGCCCCGGCAGGGTCACCCGCTCCACCCGCCCCGGCACCCCTGGAAAATGGGGCAGAGCCGACTGGATGGTCTCGACAGGGATCCCCAAGTGCAGGGCTACCCCCACCGCCGCCAGCAGGTTGGCCAGGTTGAAGGATCCCACCAGGGGGGCCTCCACGGCAAAGGCGCCAGAGGGGGTGTGGAGCGTCGCCTGTAAGCCGCTGGGGTGCAATTGAACGTTGCTGGGCCAGAGGCCGGGGATCCCCTGCAGGGGCTGCAGAGAATAGGCCCAGGGATCCAAAGAGGGTTGGATGGCCTGCAAAAGCCGCCGTCCCCCGGCATCGTCGGCGTTGATCACCGCCCGCCCTTGGAGATATTCCTGTCGGAAGAGGGTGGCTTTGGCCTGCCAGTAGTTCTCCATGCTGCCGTGGAAATCCAGGTGATCCTGGGTAAGGTTGGTCCAGACGGCAGCGGCAAAGGAACATCCCCACACCCGATCTTGAGCGAGAGCATGGGAGCTCACCTCCATCACCGCCACCTCCGCCCCGGCTCTCTGGGCTTCCCTGAGGCTGCGCTGCAGTTCAGGCGGAAAAAGGGTGGTGTGGGGAGCAACTTCGCTGTGGCCCGGCCAGCGGTTGTACAGAGTGCCCAGCAAAGCGGTGGAGCGACCGGCAGCCTGCACCAAATGTTCAATGAGATGGGTGGTGGTGGTTTTGCCGTTGGTGCCCGTTACCCCCACCAAGGTCAGTTGACGGGCGGGAAAACCATAGAAAGCCGCCGCCACCTGGGCCACGGCCTTGGGGAGAGCCTCGCGCGGCATAAGCAGGATAGGCTGCTGCGACAGCAACTCCTGAGAAGACAAGCTCTCCCACGCCTCCTGGGAGATCAGGGCGGCCACTGCCCCTGCCGCCAGGGCCTGGGCCACGAAGCAACCCCCATCCACGCGGGATCCCGGCATCCCCAAGAAGAGATCCCCCGGCTGTACCTGGCGAGAGTCGGCACAGAGGCCCCAGACCTGCACCCCCTCCAGGGATCCCTGGGCCAATTGAGGCTGGATCCCAGCTTGGTGGAGCAATTTGGACAAAGTGATCCCAGCAGTTTCCATCGTTGCCACTCCCCACAGCTTTGCCGGTTAGGGTAGCGGCCAGGGATTGCCGCCGTCAAATTAGGCCAGGGCTTCCTCCAGCTTTTGCTTGGCCCACAGAGAAGCGTAGAGGCCCTTCTCGTCCGCCAGCAATTCGGCATGGGATCCCTTCTGCACAAGGCGGCCCTGGTCCATCACCCAAATCTGATCGGCCTCCACCGCAGCCGTAAGGCGATGGGTGATGAAGATCACCGTTTTCTGGGCCGTGACCCGACGCAGATGGCGAAGAATGGCCTGAGCCGTCTGATTGTCCACGCTGGAGAGAGAGTCATCCAGGATCAAGATGGGAGCATCCACCAGTAAAGCCCGAGCCAAGGCCACCCGCTGTCGCTGGCCACCGGAGAGGGTAATGCCCCGCTCTCCCACCAGAGTGTCGTAGCCCTTGGGAAAGTTGAGGATCTCGGCGTGGATGTGGGCGGCTTTGGCAGCCCATTCCACCTCCCAATCTTCGGCATCCGGCTTGCCGTAGCGAATGTTATCCCGGACCGTGGCGCTGAACAGGAAGCTCTCCTGGGGCACATAGGCAATGGCCCGGCGCAGGGATCCCAGTTGAATCTGGGTGATATCCTGCCCATCCAAAAACAGTTGCCCCGGCTGGATCTCCAGCAGCCGAAGAAGGGCATTGGCCAGAGTGGACTTGCCCGCCCCAATCGGCCCCACCACCGCCACCATCTGGCCCGGTTCTATGCAAAAGTGCAAATCCTCTAGAGCCGGAGCTGCCGCAGGGCCGGCGAAGGCAAACGCGAGACCTCTGGCCTCGAGGCGACCCTGCACCCTCTCCAGAGACAACGGCAAAGCGCCTGGGGCGTCTCGGATGGTGGGTTCTACCCCCAACAGAGCATCGATCCGCTCCAAGCTGACCTGCCCCCGCTGGTAGGCCGTGATGGTGAAGCCCAGCAGGGCGGTGGGAAATACCAACCGTTCCACGTAGAGGGTGAGGGCCGAAAAATCCCCGATGGTCAGCGTCCCTGCCGCAATCTGCGGCCCCCCCACCGCCAGCAGTAGCAACAAACTGAGGCTGACCAGCGCCACCAAAGAAGGGAAAAGCAAGTTGCGAGTGAGGGCCAAGCGCAAATTGGCCTGCAGCAGCCGCTGGTTCTGGCGGCGAAACTCCCGCTGCTCGTGCTGTTCCTGGCTGTACACCTTGATCAGGGCAATGCCGTTCAGGTCCTCTTGAATGAGATCGCTCAGATCCGCCAACTCCTGCTGCACCTGGAGCTGCTCCTGCTGCAGGCGGTTGCTGCTCAACTTCACCAGCACCAACATCACCGGAAACACCGACAGCGCCAAGGTGCTCAGACGGGGCTCGATGCCAAACATGGCGGGCAAGGTGGTGGCATAGGCAAAGATCGTGTTGGCCAAATTGAGTAGGGCGAACCCCAACAGGCGGCGGATGTTTTCCACATCGCTGGTGATGCAGGTGAGAATGTCCCCGATGGTCTGCTGGGCAAAGTAGGAAGGCTGCAGGGTGAGCAAATGCTCGAAGATGGCTTGCTTGAGGTGAAACTCCACCTGCCGTCCCACCCCAAACATCCACACCCGCGAGGCAATGCGAATGCCCATCATCAGGCTGGAGACGACCAGCACCGTTAGGGCGTAAAGGGCAATGCGCCGGGCCGACAAAGTGGCCAGGTTCTGGCTCAGGTCATCGATGACCAGCTTGACGTACCAGGGCAGGAACACCCCCAGGCCATTGACCAGGAGCAGGGATCCAATGCCCAACCCCACCTGTCGTCGATAGGGGCGCAGATAATGGGCCAACTGTCGGAGATGGGATCCCGATCCGGTCACTCACTTGCTCCCTGCATCCTCTTCCACTCTAGCGTTCAGCCGGATCCCCCCGGTAGGGATCAGGCCAGAACCTGAGCCGGGGCTTGCTGGGCCAGTTGCGCCGTTTCCCGCCGTGCCCAGGCATCTGCCTGCAAAATGTCCTCCAGGCTGGGATCGGCAATGACTTGATGCCGCTCACAAACCCGCTCCAAGAGACGGGGAATATCCAAAAAACGGATGCGCTCCTGCAAGAACAGGGCTACCGCCACTTCATTGGCTGCATTCAACACTGCCGGCAGCGTCCCCCCCCTCCGCCCGGCGGCATAGGCCAACTCCATGCAAGGATACTTGCGGTGATCCGGAGCCTTAAAGGTGAGGGATCCCAGCTTGACCAAATCGAGGGGATCCCAGGGGGTGGCCAGGCGTTCCGGCCAACTGAGGCCGTAGAGGATGGGC
Source organism: Thermostichus sp. OS-CIW-29 (assembly GCF_054058195.1). Lineage (NCBI taxonomy): Bacteria > Bacillati > Cyanobacteriota > Cyanophyceae > Thermostichales > Thermostichaceae > Thermostichus > Thermostichus sp. OS-CIW-29. Next base: position 139,490 of record NZ_JBSSAB010000002.1, on the reverse strand, counting down.
AGGTGCATGTCCGGCCAGCCCAACTGGGCCAGAACCGAGGTATCGGCCAGCTCGATCAGGGAGTGGACAATGCTCTGCGGGTGGATGAGGATGTCGATGTGGTCGTAGTCCAGGCCGAAGAGCCAGTGGGCCTCGATCACCTCCAGGCCCTTGTTCATTAGGGTAGCCGAGTCGATGGTGATTTTGCGCCCCATCACCCAATTGGGATGCTTGAGGGCATCGGCCAGGGTGACCTGATCCAATTTTTCGGCAGGCCAATCCCGAAAGGCGCCACCCGAGGCAGTCAACAGGATTCTTCGCAGGGATCCCGCCGGCACCCCCTGCAAACATTGGAAAATGGCCGAATGCTCAGAATCGACGGGGATCAGGTTCACCCCATACTCGCGCACCAGGGGCAGCACCACCGGCCCCCCTGCCACCAGGGTTTCTTTGTTGGCCAGGGCAATGTCTTTGCCGGCACGGATGGCCGCCAGGGTTGGCAATAAACCGGCGCAGCCGACGATCCCCGTCACCACCCGCTGGGCCGCCGGGTGAGCCGCCACCTGACACAGCCCCTCCGTTCCGGCCACCAACTCCGGCAGCGGTCGGATCCCCGTCAGCAGCGACCGCAGCTCCGGCAGCAGCTCCTCCCGGCCAATGGCAACCATCTGGGGCCGAAACCGCCGCACCTGCTCGGCCAAGAGGGCAACGTTGCTGTAGCTGGTCAGGCCAACAACCTGAAAACGCTCCGGATACTGGGCCACCAAGTCCAGAGTTTGGGTGCCAATCGAGCCGGTGGAGCCGAGCAAGGTGATGGCTTGCATAAAGGATCCCTTTACCCCTGAAAGAGCGTGAAGTCCTCCCAACGCAGACTTCCCCTCGCGCAACTTGCCCAAGGACTCCGTCCCGCTATTGCGAACGGCCCCACCTCGCGTTCGGGGATCCCTGCCTCACGCCCCTTCATCTTATTCTTATCTGGTTCTGATCTGGAATCTGTGGGCTCCCTCCGATCCCCGACAGCGGGATCCCTGAGCGGCTGTGGGGTCCGCGATGCCCCCCTTCCCCAGATTTTGGTTTCAAACCTTTCCCGACTGAGAACGCAGCCACTGGCTGAGCAGCGCCTCGATCAGCTCCGAAAGATCTTGATCCGATTCCAACAGGATGCGCTTCACGGCTCGGTGAGTCTCTTTGGGGATGTAGGCCGTCAATTTGACGTACTCAGAGCTGTTGGGCTTGGCGCCTGCTTCCGGTTGCTCGAGGGTCGGCTTGGGTTCTGGAATCTTGTAGGCTTGGGCGCTCAGCTTTTTCGGGGCGGGTCGGGCCGGGATCCCCTCTGGCTGCCGGTCGAGAAGGCGCTCAAACTTGCTCATGACGAGATTTCCTCCCCCACAGCAACGTAGTCTGACCAAGCTTGTTTGGCTCTCGGCTCTGGGATCTCGTGAACACAGACCCCCTCCAGAGCAGCCCGTTGAAAAGCCACCGTGCGGCGAATGGAATGGTGGCAGAGAGGAATCCCGACTTGCTTGAGAAAGTTGCGGGCCTCCGCTCCATCTCGGTTGGGCCAGGGGGGAACCAGCGTCAGCAAGACCTTGTAGTGCTTTGCCCCCAACCGGTCTAGGGCCTTGGCGGTCAGCATCAAGGCATCTAGAGCCAAGGCATCCGGGGAACAGGGCAAAAGCAGCAGATCACACCGCTGCGCCAGAGCGTGTAACTGTTCCGGGGTGGGACGGGCAGGGGTGTCAATCACCGTGTGCTGAAAGCCTGTGGGCGTGGGAGTGGTGGGATCCCCGGCCAATACCTTGATAGGAAAGGATGATCCCCGTTCTGCCCAGCGAGAGGCCGAGCGATTGGGATCGGCGTCGATCAACAGGGCCATCCCCGACCCACCCAAAGGGGCTGCCCCTTGTTTTTGCTGAAGGTAGAGGGCCAGGTGTACCGCCGTGGTGGTTTTGCCCACGCCCCCTTTGAACCCCAAGACCGCGATATTCATCTGCCACACACCCTCCCACCCTGGTTTTACTGCCCAGGTGCACGGGCGGCAAGAGGCAAAAGTGGGCATTGGGGTCTTGGGGCAACTCGGGAGAGCCGGCCGCGGGGAGAAGTTCTCCCGGTTGCGCAATCCTTAGGCTTCGCCGGTAGGATATCCTTGGCTGGCATAACCGGCTGGCTTTGGAGAATCTGACCATGCCTCATCTCTCGCGATCCCATTCCCCCCTTGGCTTGGCTCGCTCCTGGTCTGTTCTGCTGGGGTTGAGTCTGGCCTTGAGTGTGAGCGCCTGTGGCGGTGGCGGTTCCAGTCGCCTGCTTCCCCCAGTCTCGGCCCCTCCCACAGGACGAATTGAGGGATCCCATTTCGACGATCTCAACGGCAATGGGCTGCGGGATCCGGGGGAGCCGGGGCTGCCGGGCATTACCACGTTTTTGGACTTAAACGGCAATGGCCGCCTCGACTCGGGGGAGCCCAGCACCGTCAGCGATGCCAGCGGTAACTTTCGCTTCTCCAACTTGCCCCCTGGCACCTACCGCGTCACCGCCCTTTTGCCCCCAGGGCGAGTGTTCACCACGCCGCGCTCAGGCTTGGGGCTGGAGCGGATTGTGGGCGGCAGACCTGCTCCCGAAGGGGCCTTTCCCTGGATGGTGGCCTTGCTGAACGCGGCTGAGCCAGATCCTTTTCAAGCGCAGTTTTGCGGCGGATCCCTGATCGCGCCGGAGTGGGTAGTTACCGCTGCCCATTGTTTTTTCGACGAACAAGGCAAGCAGGTAGTGAGTGCCCAAAATCTGGATCTGCTGTTGGGTACCAACCGCCTACAAATCGGCGCCGGTCAACGCATTCGCGCCGCGCAAATTGTCCTCAACCCCGGCTACAACCCCCAGGTGGGGAAACTCGGGGGGAACGACATTGCCCTGGTGCGCCTTTCTCGGCCAGTAGCTTTGGCCACCCTGCCGCTGGTGCAGCCCAACCAAACCAACCTGACGGCCCCCGGCACTGCCGCCACCATCCTCGGCTGGGGAGCTACCTTCCCCCGCGCCCTGGATCAAGAACCCAGCGGCTTTCCCCGAGATTTGCAGCAGGCCACCGTTCCCATCGTCTCCAATGCGGTGTGCAACGCGCCCCAATCCTACAATGGCACCATTTTGGATACTATGCTCTGCGCCGGCTTTCCCCAGGGAGGAGTCGATACGTGTCAGGCTGATAGCGGTGGGCCTTTGATTGTGTCCAGTGGCACGGGTTTTGCCCTGGCCGGAATCACCAGTTTTGGCATCGGCTGCGCCCAGCCCAATTTCTATGGGGTGTATACGCGGGTGTCTAGCTTCGCCGGTTTTGTGCAATCGGTAATCGGCAGTGCCCCCAGCCCAACTCCAGCACCACCCTCCCCTCCACCCCCCACCGGGACAACTGCTTCATTCGTTGTCAATTTGAGGGAAGGTGAGGTGGTTGCGGGGCTCAACTTTGGCAGCCGGGCGCAGTGAACACGAACTGTGGCAGCAAGCAGTGGTGTGGCGATCGTTTAGCTAGGCCGCCGTTCGCGCTAGCGGGACGGAGTCCTTGAAGCCCCGCCCTCTGTCCGTAGGACGAGGGTCGGAATGAAAGGCGGACATCCCCTGTTCTATAATCAACCTGGCTGTGCAAAACGGCATTGCCGGAATCTGGTACAGCTACGCGGTGGGGCATCCCGTGTCTGCTCGTGGAGGGTTCTTGCACTAGCTCCCCAATGAAGCGAGAAGCCCGCTCCGTACCGCCAGCAGTCGGAGTCGGGAGTATGTCACGATAGGGATCCCTGTTGTAACCAAACCCATTTGATTGACGGAGGAGATGTCTTTCCTATGACCCAAGTGACGATTGGCGAAAACGAAGGGATCGAATCGGCGCTGCGCCGCTTCAAGCGCCAGGTTTCTAAGGCGGGCATTTTGCGGGATTTGCGCAACCATCGGCACTTTGAAACCAACCTAGAAAAGCGCAAGCGCAAAGCGGTGGCCGTCCGGCGCAACCGCCGCAAGTCCATGGCCTAGGCTACTGCCGACACTCGGAAATCTGAACCCCTCTGAACAGGGCTTGTGGCCTTGCCTGAGGTTCTGACGTTAGTTTCTCGGAATCTGGGTTGGGCCAGCCTGCAGGGATCCGCTCAGCACGTCGATTTCCAGCATCAGTTCTTCGCCAACATAGCTCTCGGGCAAAGGAGCAAAGGGGGCTGAGCGCTGGATGGCACTGAGCACGGCTGCATCCAACAGGGGATCTTCTGAGGGGGTTTGCAGGCGCAGTTCCCGCAGGGATCCCTGTCGATCCAGACGCACCTGCACCACTGTTACGTAGGATCCGGATGCCCGCCGTACCATCCAGTGTTGGCGAACCCTTTCTTGGAATTGAGCCAAGTAGTCTCCCCAATCCGGATCGGCGACGGCATTGAGGCTGGGTGGGCCTGCCCGCGAGGACTCTATCCCACTGGTGCGACCAAGGCTGGAGCTGTGGGATCCGGTAGGAAAAGTCGGGGGCAAGGTGGGAGAAGGCTCTTCCAACGGGGCTGCGATCGGCTCTGGAGAGGGCAAAGTTGGATGCGGATCCGCTGGAGCCGACAGGTAGGGTTGTGGCAAAACCTCAGGAGAACTTGCTGCTCTTTCGGGTTGAGGCTTGAGGGATTGAGCAGGAGAGATCTGAGCCGATTTGGTCTCCACTGCTGCTGCCGAGGAGGTAGCCAGTAGGCTTTGCAGATGCCGACGATAGTCCTGCAGTTGCTGGCGCTGTGGAGAGGACAGAGGCCAGTGATCCAGCCATTCTTCCGTCAGATGTAGCGCCTCCGCCCAATTGTGATCGGCAACTGCCTGCTCCAGAGCTGCTAAACCCGCTGATAGATTTTCTAACCTGGCCTCTGGCTGCTGCTGAGGAGAGGCAGAGTCGCGGTTGGGTTGGGGCATCTCAAGCTCCCTTGGGGATGGGGGGAGGATCCCAGGGACAGGACTCCCTGCGGCTGAGGCAACCAAAGGCTGTGCCGCCGCAGAAGTGGCCTCTTCACTTGGGCTGGGCACTTGCGACTGCCGCACCGATACATCGTCCCAGGGTTCAGAGACACCGGACTCACGGGCGGAGACGGGCGCAATCCACTGCGGCTCTGGGGGCGGCTCGTCTGCCACCTCCACCCACTGAAAGGGGAGGATCTCCTCCTCTTCCCGGATCCTAGGCTGCCAACCCACCCAGCTCATCGCGATGAAATGCAACCCTGCCGAGAGCACATTGGCCAGCCCCAGACGCCAAGGTAAGGAGCGGCGTTCCTGCTCTCGTTTTTGTTGAGAACGGCTGAGGCGAGGATCTGGATCCGTCAGTTGGTTTGGCCGGCTCTCAGCAGCCGGTTCTGGTTCGAGAGAGCTGAGCTCTGCGGCAGGTTGGGCCGGGATCCCTGTGTTACGGAGATCTCGGTTGGGGTTCAATTCGTTTTGCACCTTTCCACCTCTCCCCACAGCCACATGCCAACAGAAGCCCACTGACACTTTTCTACTTCCCTCAATCAATAGCCCATCTCTGGATAGAGGGGGAGTTGTCGATGTCCAAACGCGACCGCTGTGGCAGGGCAAAGCTGTGTTGGCTTATACGGACTTCTGCCATTTCAACGCCTATCTTTTTCACGGGGGGCGGTGCTTTGAGCCACCTAGGCTCACGAAAAGCCAGCTCATGATTCTCCGAACTAGAGCTTGTGGAGCGGGTTTATGCTTGTTACCCAGCAACCTGTCCTGAGGCGGTTTTGGTACCCCGTGATCCCGATGTCGGCCCTGGAAACCGGCCCACAAGCTTTCACGCTGCTGAAGACTCCTCTGGTGCTTTGGCTCAATGAGTCAGGGCAGCCTTGCGCCGTCTTGGATCGTTGCTGCCATCGCTCGGCCCAACTTTCCAAAGGGGTTGTTTGCAATGGCCACATCCGCTGCCCCTATCACGGCTGGGAGTTTGACGGCTCCGGCACCTGTGTGAAGGTGCCCCAACTTACAGACAACTTCATCCCCCCTACCTACAAGGTGGAGGGGTTTCGCTGCCAAGAGCGCTATGGCTATGTTTGGGTGGCATTGGCGGATCCCTTGACCGATATTCCCGAGATCCCAGAGGTGGCGGATTCCCGGTTTCGCCAAATTCATCAGTTCTATGAGGTCTGGAAATGCGCCGGCCTGCGCCTGATGGAAAACTCCTTTGACAATGCCCATCTCCACTTCGTCCATCACCAGAGCTTTGGGGTGATCTCCGAGCCTGTACCCCCAGATCTGGACAGCCTTGAAGAACTGGAATATGACCTTCGGGCCACCTCTGTTTTGCCGGTGTTCAACAGTGACTTGCAGAAGCAAAACTTGCGGATGTCAGAGGATCGCACAGTGCGTATCCTGGAGGGCACCTGGTTTATGCCTTTTGGTCGCAAGCTCAAAATCACCTACCCCAACGGCCTCATCCACATCATTTTCACAGCGGCTACCCCCATCGACGACCAAACCTCGCAGGTGGTGCAATTCTGTTTGCGCAACGATTCAGAAGCAGAGGTGAGTGGTAAACTACCCGACTCCGACCGCTAAAGCGGTACGGAGCGGGCTTTCAGTAGCCCTGAGCCTGCTCTGCTCTACCAGAGAACAAAACAGGCCCGAACCTCTAGGCTGGTTTACGACAGCCCCCAAGAGCGCAATCACATTCGCACCATTCAAATCCGCATCCCCTTCCCATCCACAGTGCCCACACTTGAACGACTTGCCACTGCGGTAGGACTTGCCCTGCTCAGGGTGGATGTGTAAGCACCGGTGACAGGTCTGCGACGTGTAAGCAGGCGGCACAGGAATCAGAGAAACCCCTGCAACCCTCGCCTTGTATTCCAGAAACTGGCGTAGTTGGTAGAACGCCCAACTGTTGGCCCTGCGCCGCTCGGCTTTGCTGCGCGGCTGTTGATTGACTCTTTTCCGGATCCCTGTCAGGTCTTCCAGGGCGATAGCGCTGTTGGTAGCTTTTGCCCTAGAGACAATAGCTTTGGAGATGCGATGATTGACCCACGCCTGAAAACGTCTCTCCTTGCCAGACAGCCGTTGCAGCAGTTCTCTGCATCTGCGCCGCGAACTGCGTGTGCCCTTACTGGCTTTGCGTTGGAGTGCCGCCCTCAATCGAGAGTAGTGGTCTCGGACTCTGTTCAACTGCTGTCCATTCCAGTTGTCCCCCTCTGACGTATGGGCAATATCCGTCCTCCCCAAGTCCACCCCCAGCACTCTGCCCGTGCGTTGCGGCGGGGATGGCTCCGCTTCCACACAGATTTGAATGGAGTAGGAGCCGTCTTTACGCTTGACCAGGGTGGCAGATTTGGGGTTGGAACCAGCCAGCCGTTCTCTCTGGTAGCGGCCAATCGCCAGCTCAAAGCGCTCCCGACCCTCCACCGTGGTCAGCGACACCGACCAGTCTTTCTCGCGGAACGAAAAGATACGAGCGTCGTAGGTAGCGAAGCCCCCTTTGAACGCTTTGACGGGGCGGTTTTTCTGTTGGGCAACTTTACGGGCGCCGGCCAGCCGCCTGCAGACCTGCTGAGCCAAGTTACTGGACAAGCCGAACCGGGCACGGATTTCGCGGTAGCACAGAGACTGGAGCTTAACGGCGTTGGCGACTTTCTCGGGTGTGTTTTGGTTGACCCAGTTCAAGGCTTGGCCAAAAGCCTCCAAAGTCGCGTCCAATTTGGCGGCTTGCGACGGGGACGCCTTGAGCTTGCAGGATACGGTCAGGACTTGGGTCATAGTTCTATTGTAACCTCGCATTCCTCTCGGCACTGACCCTACGGGTACAGTGCGGGGCTCCTGCGATTTCTAGCTGAGAGTATCATCGCCTTCGATCGGCAGGTGACCCTTGAGGATCAACGGGTTCTGGAAAGCACCGACTATGACGTTCCCCTCGATATCAAGGCGGAGCAGCACATGTTTACCGATAAACCCAGCATCGTCATGCGTCGCAAGCTGGCTGCCCTCTTGAAAGCTCACGGAGAGGTGGAAGCGCGGCGGAGCAGGGATCCTGAACTCACGCCAATGGTCGGGCAGACCCAAAAGAGGGGCCGAAGCAGCCCCCCTTCTTGGGTTTGAGTGTCTCGATTGGATTTCTCGTTAGACCAGAAAGAAGCGCTTTCCCCGTAACTTGAACTACTTGATCTTGACGGTAGCGCCGGCTTCTTCCAGCTTCTTCTTGATGTCGTTGGCTTCCTCTTTGGCAACCCCTTCTTTGACGGGTTTGGGAGCCGCCTCGACCAGATCTTTGGCATCCTTCAGACCCAAGCCGGTCAACTCGCGCACCACCTTGAGGATGGCGATCTTCTTGTCGGCTGGCACAGCCTCGAGGATGACATCAAAGGCAGTTTGCTCTTCCACCGGCTCAGGGGCTGCCGCCGGAGCTGCCGCCGCCGCTGCCACAGGAGCTGCCATGACCATACCGCCGGCTGGGGCTGCTGCACTGACGCCAAAGGTTTCCTCGATGGCTTTCACCAGCTCGGAAGCTTCCAGCAAGCTCAAGGCTTTCAACTCTTCCAAAATCTTTGCAACGCGCTCTGAAGACATGATGGTTTCTCCTTGGGGGTAACAGAATCGATACACAGGTTTGGGCTGATGAACTGAAGCCCTTTATGCGGCCTCCTTGTCGGCAATGGCCCGGATGGCCCGCCCCAGAGAGGCTGGGATCTCGTGGATACCGCGCGCCACTTGCGTGGGCACAGCATTGAGCCCGACCGCCAGGCCGGTGGCCACCGACTTGAGGCTGCCCGCCACTTGGGCCATGAGCACTTCCTTGGGCGGTAGCTCGGCGATGGCCTTGGCCTGCTCCAAGGTCAGGGATAGCCCTTCAATGCCAGCACCGCGGAACTCGGTTTTCTTGGTTTGCTTGGCAAAATCTTGATACGCCTTCAGGGCGGCTGAAATATCGCCCCGAATCAAGATAAAGGCCGTCGGCCCCGCCAAAAAGGGAATGATCCCTGCCCAAGCTTTTTGGTCGGCGATGGCTCGCCGCATCAGGGTATTCTTAACAACCATGCAAACCGAATCCGACTTGCGCAGCTCTGCCCGCAGTTGGTCCATCTCCGCAACGGTCAGCCCCTTGTAGTCGATCACCAGCACCATTTGGCTGGCCTGCAGCAGGGATCGGACTTCATTGACGATCTCTGCTTTCTTGGCTACAGGTTGCTTGCCCATGCGCTCACCTCCTTTGTTGTCAATGGTCACCCAGGGTTGAACGGGTGGTGAATCTGGGTTCTGCCAAACAGAATGCGTCCCAGCCGTAGCCGAGACGCATGGAGATAGGCGCACCATCAAAAGCGATCCAAGAAGGGATCCCTTTGAACTTCGCTCAAACCTCGGCAGGACATTAAGCCCGCGGGCACCTGCTGTCTTCGGCTTGCTATTCGACTGGGGAAAGATGTTCTGCCGGGATCCTCCTCCAAATTACACTCACTCAAACCCTTTTCAACCCATCGCAGCGCCGAAGCCAGGCTTAGGTCGCCAACTTCAGCTCCCGCAGGGCATTGATATCAACCTCAATCGAGGGCCCCATTGTAGCAGAAACGTGTAGGGTTCGCCAATACTTGCCCTTGGCTCCAGAGGGACGGTTGCGATCGATGGACTCCTGCACTGCCTTTAGGTTCTCCAGCAGAGCTTCGACGGGGAACTTGCACTTGCCGAAGATCAAATGCACAATGCCGGTGCGATCCGCCCGGTACTCCAGCTTGCCGGCTTTAAACTCTTTGATCGCCTGGGCCAGATCCATGGTCACCGTTCCCCCCTTGGGAGAAGGCATGAGGCCGCGCGGCCCCAACAGCCGCCCCAGCTTGGCCACTTGGGGCATCACATCGGGGGTGGCGATCAGAAGGTCAAAATCCATCATGCCCTTGCTGATTTCCTCGATCAGGTCTTCATATCCAACCCGATCCGCCCCTGCATTTTGGGCCTCCACCACTTTCTCGCCGCGGGCAATCACCGCCACCCGGATCTCTTGGCCGGTGCCCCTGGGCAAGACCACGGTGGTGCGCAGTTGTTGGTCGGCGTACTTGGGATCGATCCCCAGGCGGATGTGAACCTCTGCCGCCTCCTCAAATTTGGCGGTGGCCGTCTCCTTCATCAGGGCCAAAGCCGCTTCGGGAGCATAGGCAATGGGCTTCACCTTCTCCCGCAAAGCCTGCATACGTTTGGAAAGCTTTCGAGCCATCGTTTCTCCTCGGGGTACTGACGAGAACTTCTCTCCCCCACAGTGGTTTGCTAGAACAACTTTTTCAAGACCGTGAACACCTCAGACCGGGCAAGGGATCCCTCCATCAATCCACCACCGTCACCCCCATGCTGCGAGCAGTTCCGGCAATAATTTTCATGGCCGCCTCCACATCGTGGGCATTCAAGTCCGGCAGCTTCTGCTCGGCGATCTGGCGCAGTTGAGCTCGGGTCAGGGATCCCACCTTGGTTTTGTGGGGCTCGCTGGAGCCAGACTCAATGCCCAGAGCCTTCTTGATCAACACCGAAGCTGGCGGCGTCTTGAGGACGAAGGTAAAGCTGCGATCCTCGAAGATGGAGATTTCAACAGGCACCACCATCCCGGCCTGATCCGCCGTCTTGGCGTTGTACTCCTTACAAAAGGCCATGATGTTGACCCCGTGTTGACCCAAGGCTGGGCCAATGGGGGGAGCGGGGGTGGCCTTGCCCGCCTGAATGGCCAACTTGACCACGGCCACCAACTTCTTAGCCATGAAACGCAGTTACACCTCTTTTCGCACTTGACCAAACTCTAATTCTACCGGGGTATCGCGCCCGAAAATCGAGATCAACGCCTTGAGCTTGCCCCGTTCTGGGCTGACCTCCACCACCTCGCCGTAGAAACCCTGGAAGGGGCCGGATAGCACCTCGATGCGATCCCCAGGGGCCATGTCGATTTTGAGGGGCACTTCCTCCACCTCGACGCTGCTGAAGATGCGCTGGACTTCGCTTTGGCTGAGGGGACGCGGTGTAACATGCCCCCGACCGCGACCGTAGGCCCGTTTTTCTTCGGTGCCAACAAAGTTGATCACATTGGGGGTTGTTTTCACCACCATCCAAGTGTCGTCGTTCATGTCCATGCGCACCAGGACATAGCCGGGAAAAATCTTCTCCTCTTGCTCCTGGCGCTTGCCGGTTCGATCCAGCTTGAAGCCCGTTCGCTTCGGGATCACCACCTCGACAATTTGATCCGCCACATCCAAAGCAGCCGCCCGTTGCATCAGGGTGCTCTTCACTTTGTTCTCGCAGCCGGAAGCCACCTGCACGGCGTACCAGCGCAGGTTACGACGCTCTTGACCTTCCCCCTCGTCCGGTTCCGGGATCGCGTCTGCAGGCTCAAAGTGCTCCACACGGCCCCCACGAGGTTTTCGCTGCTGCTCTGGCCTCATCACCTCACATCCTCCCTGTAGCCATCCTTGAACATGACTCTCTTGCCCCTCAGGACAGAACATCACAAGAACAGCTGAGTGGCTACCCAAGCAAACACTTGATCGACCAGGTAGATGAAGGAAGCAAAAGCCAACACAATCAGTAAGACCCCTACCGACTCGCCGATCAATTGCTGGCGGCTCGGCCAAACAATCTTGCTTAATTCTGTGCGGGTCTCTTGAATAAAACCCGGGATCCCTTTGAGTTCGGTGGAACTGTCTTTGGAGTGACCCCGGCTGGCGGGATCCAAACGCTGTTCCGTATCGGCTTTGCTGGAGGGGGTGCTCTTAACCACGGCGGTGTTCTCCTAATGGATCCCGAAAACGGTGTACCGCATTTCAGCAGGCACGGGATCGGCTTTGCGATCCTAACAGATTTACCGGGAATGGGATCCAACCTTAGGGAGTGGGGGTGGGCTCAGGTGCCAAGGAACCGGGAGAAAGCGGGAGGGAGCGGCGGCGGGATTGGTTAAATTGCTCCACAGCAGCATCAACGCTGGCCTTGCCGTCCCAGCGGGAAGCAGCATTCTGGCGGGAGAGGAAGTCGGCAGCCCGGAAGAGATCGTTGACGTTGATGCTGGTGCCATCCAACAGAGGGGGATTGCTGTCGCGGCGAATGGCCTCGTTGACACTTCCGCTTTGGGCCAGGGCCACCCCAGAACCGCTCAGAACCGAGCTCAAGGCCATCCCCACCAGGAGCAGTGCTGGGGGCGAGGGGATCCCACGCCAGCAGACGGGCGATGGATTCAGGAGACGGTTGAGAAGCTTGCCGAGCATGATTTATTTCTCCGCTTCGTTTACACGAGGGTGCTGCTCCGCCAGCCCCTCTACCAACAACTGCTGCTCTTCAGCGGTCAAGGGGCGCTTGGCCAACAGGTCTGGCCGCCTTTGCCAGGTTCGAACCAACTGCTGCTGCAGACGCCAACGGGCAATGGCTTGATGGTCGCCTGAGAGGAGCACCGGCGGCACCTTGTGCCCCTGAAACTCTGCCGGGCGGGTGTATTGAGGATAGTCCAACAGCCCCGCCTGGAAGCTTTCGCTCTTTAACGAGTCTACCTTGCCTACGGTGCCCGGCAAGAGCCTCACCACGCCGTTGATCAGGGCCAGCGCCGGAATTTCCCCCCCCGTCAGGACAAAATCCCCCAGCGACACTTCACGGGTAGCCAAGTGTTCCCGGATGCGCTCGTCAAAGCCCTCGTACTGGCCACACAGCAGGATCAGTTGCGCTTTCTGGGCCAGCTCCTGCAGCAGCGCCTGGTTCAGCGGTTGCCCCTGGGGCGTCAGCAGAATGATCTCGCAGGGATCCAACCGGGGCAGGGAGGCAACGGCAGCAAAGAAGGGCTCCGGCTTAAGCACCATGCCCACCCCACCCCCGTAGGGCTCATCATCGACACGGCGGTGCTTATCGGTGGCGAAGTCGCGTGGATTGGTGCAGTGGACTTCGGCGATCCCCTGCTGTAGGGCTTTGCCCACCAGCCCAATGCGCAGCGGCGTTTCAAAAAATTCGGGGAAAAGGGTAAGGATATCGAACCGCACAGGACTCAGGACGAGGTGCGCAACCGCTCCAAATCCAGGCGCAAGGACTCAATCTGATAGATCAGCTCCATCAACTCAGCCATCTCTTCTCTGGAGATAGCCGGCTTGTTGGGGGAGGAAGCCGGTGTCGGGGGAGCATTCTCGACAGGCGCTTCAGAGTCAGGACTTGCCGAGGGGGCGTTGGCGGCTGGATCCCTGAGACTCTCAACGTAACGAACTGCCTCCTGCTCGATCAACTCTCCCTTTTGCTCCAGCTCCGCCGCCAGTTGTCCCAAGTCCATCGAAAGGCGGTTGAGGTTTTCGGTGCGCTTTTCCGGGTCTTGCAGGATCTCCACCAGAGCGGTGGCCGTGCCGTAAAAAATGTGGCGAGCCCGCGTGAACCAATCTGAAGAGTGAGAACTCATGGCAGCAGAAAGAGGTGGGTTGTGGATTATTCTAGGCGATCCACCCACCGGGATGAGCCCAAGGATACAAGCAGAATACCCGGCGTTCGAGGACAGACTGGAGTCTAGTTCTCCAAAGTCTTGAGGGCAATCTCAACCTGAAGACAGGGTTTAATCGACGGCGCGGATCTCGCCACTGTTTAGGCGCTCCACAATCGATTCCAGCAGTTCGTGCTCTTCTGGGGAAATTTCTTGATCGGCCATGACGGCACTGAGAATCTGCTGTTGCTCGGCGCGAGTCAAGACTTTGTCCGCCAAAGCCCGGTTGATTAGAGCTCTCAGCTCAGAGGGTTGAGAGGGTTCCACCGTTTTTCTCCTAGCGCTGGAGGGCAAGGGGTCCCATAATGGGGTTCTGGATCCAAGAAGCAATGGACAGCGGCCCACCACCCAGTATACCAGTATAACGGTACGGCTGTGGAAACCCAGGTATCCTCAAAAGACCAGAGATCCCAACCTGTGGGGGTGATTGGCGGCGGGCAGTTGGCGCAGATGTTGGCCTTGGCAGCTCGCCAGATGGGGATCCCGCTGGTGGTGCAGGCTGCTGCTCCCACCGATCCGGCGGTGGCAGTGGCCGATGGGGTGGTTTGGGGATCCACAGCCGACAGCCAGGCCACGGCCCAGTTGTTGGAGCGCTGCCCGGTGGTTACTTTTGAAAACGAGTTTATCCCTCTGCCGGAGCTGAAAAAACTGGATCCGGAGGGATCCCGCTTTCGTCCCAGCCTCAGCACGCTAGAGCCGCTGCTGGACAAGTTGCACCAACGGCAGTTCCTGGCGCGGTTGGGGTTGCCGGTGCCGACTTTTTTTCCGCTGGAGGCGGTGTTGGATTCGGCAGACCTGGCTGGACTGGGCTTTCCGGTGGTGCTCAAGCGACGGCGGCAGGGCTACGATGGGCAGGGCACCCGCATCTTGCACGAGCGAGCGGCTTTGCAGCAGGCCCTTAGCCAATCTGAGGGGATCCCGCTATTGCTGGAGGAATGGATCCCGTTCGAGCGGGAGCTGGCGGTGATGGTAGCGCGGGGGCTGAAGGGAGAGATCCGGGTTTATCCGGTGGTGGAAACTGTGCAGATTGAGCAAATCTGCCGCCATGTCCTGGTGCCTGCCCGCATCCCCCCAACCACCGAGGCCGAGATCCGGCGCTTAGCAGCCGATCTGATGGAAAAACTGGGTGCAGTTGGCGTGTTTGGCATCGAGCTGTTTTGGGTGCCGCCCCCCCATCCCAAGGCCGGGATCTGGATCAACGAAATCTCGCCGCGGGTCCACAATTCCGGCCACTACACCCTGGAAGCCTGCCACACCTCACAATTCGAGCAACACCTGCGGGCCATCCTCGGCCTGCCTTTGGGGGATCCCTCCCTCAAGTGTGGGGGGGCAGTGATGGTCAATCTCTTGGGCTATGAGCATGCCACCGGCGATTACCCAGAAAAGCGGCAGCGCCTGGCCCAGCTCCCCAATGCCACGGTGCATTGGTACCACAAAACCCCTGCCCGCCCAGGGCGGAAACTGGGCCATGTAACCGTCTGTCTGCCGACTGCTCCCTCTCCTTTCGAAGCAGCAGCCCTTGTCCGCACCCTCGAATCCCTCTGGTACCCCCAGCCATGAGCCAAGCGCAGGATCCCTCATTTTCTCCAGCCACACAAGCCCTGATCCAGGCCATGCAACGGCGGGATGTGCCCGCGGTAGCCCAGCAGGTCAACCGCCTCTCCCCCCAAGAGCGCCCCGCCGTGTTGACCCCTGCCCTTCGATACCTCGCCGGGGTGGATCCCGCCAGCGCCCAGTGGTTTGTTCGCCACCTCATGGCCCCTGCGGTCAAAGCGCAACTGCGAGAAGGGATCCTCAAAGCCGCCCAAGACTACCTACAGGAAGCCGGCTTCACCGAAGGGATCGACTACGAACTCAAGCCTGTTCGCGAAAGCGGTGCGGAGCACCATCCCCAATCGGGGGGCAACATCTTGAGCATCAGCCGCAGAGCCTTGCCCTACGCGGCTCCCGATGACGATCCCTTGGGGCAGTTGTTGTTGGCGGAATTCTGCGAATTGCGAGACTAGGCCACCATGAGCGGTACGAGTTATCGGCTGCAGCTGTTGGACATCACCGCCCTGCCCCAACTGCTGGAGCTGGATCGGCGGTGCTATGGGGGATACTGGGGAGAACAGGGATATCGAGCGGAGCTGGAACGACCCACAAGCACGGTGATTGGGGTAGTGGCGGAACCCGCTGCCGTTGGCGCTTCGTGTGGCTCGGGCCAAACGGAGTTCCCCCTTCCCTCTCCAGGCCCCACCTCGCCGACGCAGGTGACAAAAGAGCTGGTGGGCTTCGGCATTCTCTGGCGTATTGAAGAAGAAGCACATATCATCTCTCTGGCGGTGGATCCCGAGCACCGGCAACAGGGCTTGGGCCGGCGGATTCTGGAAGAACTGCTGAACCAAGCGAGAGCAGCAGGCTGCCGCTGGGCCACTCTGGAGGTAAAGGCTTCCAATCAAGCGGCAATCCGCCTGTACGAATCGGCAGGGTTTCAACGGCTGGGACGTCGCAAGGGGTATTACAACGGAGAAGATGCGCTGGTGTATTGGAAGAAACCGATTTAGAAGGCTATCAATTGTAAATTGAAGAACTGCAAACGTATTTCGGGATACACCTTAGGTCAGACAGTGAGCAAGCCAATAGGCTAAGCATATCAAGGCTACAGGGGATCCAACCCATTGACCGAGTGTCGATTGCCCGTTTGATTCTTTATGTAGGTCATCAAAATGCTCTCATTCTGTGGATGCAAACTGCCCGCTACAGTTCCTCCCAGCAACACTGACTCTAGCCAATGCAGCCGCATCCATCGCACAACAGAGATCCTGACTTAATCTACAAAGCTCCTGCTCGGTGGGGAAAAGCTATAATCTGCGGTATCAACAACTTGAATTCGATCCTTGCCGTTCGATGGCCCATCGGAGCTTTGACTGATGGCTGGAGCCCTTGGGTTAATAGAATGTGAAGTTTTATTTCGAGATCCGACATTTCTGCCTCAATATATATTTCTCATATCATATTCCCCCTTTGGCCAACTTGCCTGAAAAAACACTTCAGGTTAACCTACACTTGTTATCTGTCCATCCTGAGCATTTTCAAGCTGTGAGGATCATTATGGACACCTCTGGAAACACCATTGGAGATGAGGCCATCTCTTTTGTCGTCAGTCTTTGGTCTAGGCTTATCGATTTTATGCCCAATCTCCTTGCGGCGATTGTCATCTTAATTCTGGGTTGGATAGTGGCCATGGCAGTAGCCTTCGGCGTTAGAGGACTGCTCAAAAGGACGCAACTGGACAATCGCTTGGCTGCTTGGGTTTTGGGCCAAAAGCCCGGCGAGAAGCTGCCCCAAACGGAGCGCTGGGTGGCCGCTGCCGTCTACTGGGTGATTCTTGCTTTTGTGTTGGTGGCGGTACTGAATGCCCTGCAGCTTCAAGCTGTCTCCGATCCGCTCAACAGGTTTTTGGGGGAAATCTTCGTTTATCTGCCACGGGTGGGTGGGGCGCTGGTGCTGCTGGCTGTGGGCTGGGTGGTGGCCACTGTTGCTCGGCTGGCGGTCATCCAGGGGCTGCGGCGTTTCAACCTCGATGAGCAGTTGGCCCGGCCTCTGCAACAGGAAAGCACTGCCGGTGAGGCAGGTGCAGAAGGAACCCCAACCGGCCAAGAGGGAGGTACAGAGGTCACCCCTTTCCTGCTGAATGAAACTTTGGGCAATGCCCTTTACTGGCTGATTCTGCTGTTCTTTTTGCCGATCATCCTGGATACCCTGAACCTGCAGGGGCCGCTGCAGCCGGTGCAAAACCTGCTGGATCAGTTGCTGTCGATGGTGCCGCGGATTTTGGGGGCGCTGATCATCGGTGTGGTGGGCTGGTTTTTGGCCCGCATCGTGCGTGGGATCGTCTCCAATTTGTTGGTGGCAGCAGGGGCAAATCGGTTGGGGGCACGCTTTGGCGTTCCCCAGTTGGCCCAGATCGTCGGGACGGTGGTGTATGTCTTGGTGTTGATCCCGGCGGTGATTGCGGCGCTGAATGCCTTGGAAATTCGGGCCATCTCCGATCCGGCGGTGGCGATGCTGGAGCAGGTGTTGCGGGCCATTCCCATGATCGCGGGATCCGCTTTGATCCTGGCCGTCTTTTACTTGCTGGGGCAATTTTTGGCCAGCTTGGTAACCCAGTTGCTGCAGGCGGTGGGTTTTGACCGTCTGGTCGCGGGGCTGGGCTTGCCCCTGGCCGCTGCTCCTGAGCCTGAAGGGGATCCCGCTGCCAAACGTCGCACTCCCTCCGAGATCGCCGGCTTGGTGGTCTGGGTAGGCGTGGTCTTGTTTGGGGCGGTGCCGGCAGTGGAGTTGCTGCAGTTTGCCGCCCTAACCGACATTGTGCAGGGGCTGTTGCTGATTTCCGGTCGGGTGCTCATCGGCGCCCTGGTGTTTGGGATCGGTCTTTATTTGGCCAATTTGGCCCACTCTATGATCAAGAGCTTGGGTAGCCCTTCCTCAGGGGTACTGGCCCAGGCGGCGCGGGTGGCTATCTTGGTTTTTGTTGGCGCCATGGCCCTGCAGCAGATGGGCGTGGCCACCGACATTGTGGTGTTGGCTTTTGGTCTGGTTCTGGGGGCGATTGCCGTGGCGGTGGCGTTGGCTTTTGGGTTGGGAGGTCGCGATGTAGCTGCCGAGCAGATCCGGCAATGGCTCAAGAGAGAGTGAGAGCAGGTTTTGTAGATATCGCCAAGGGGGACTTTGGTAGAATCACTCGGCTGTGCTACCACCTAGACGATCTGCAATCTAGGCTGAGCAAAGCGCCGAGGCCCAAGCGTAGGCGAATGCGGCAAGCGGCGTTTCGTCTGCGGGAGAGAATCAGGAACTTGGTGGACGAGTGCCATCGCAAGGTAGCGGCGTTCCTAACGGATAACTACCGATTGATATTCCTCCCCACTTTCGAGTCAGCCAAGATGGTTGCCAAGGCGGGGAGGAAGTTTGGTAGCAAGACAGCAAGGGCGATACTCACCTGGGCGCACTATCGGTTCAAGCAGTTCCTGAAGTTTCAAGCCAAAAAGAAAAACGTGGTCGTCGTGGAAGTATCGGAAGCGTACACCAGCAAAACCTGTACCAAGTGCGGGCACATCCACACCAAGTTGGGTGGCGCAAAGGTGTTTAGATGCCCCAAGTGCAACCATAGGCTACCACGAGATTGGCAAGGCGCTCTGGGTGTTATGCTCAGGGCTTTGCGGGATACCGCCTTTCTGTTCGGAAATGGACAGAATGCTATCGCTTCACCGTTGAGCAGTAATGCTCAGCAGTGTTCAGCGTAAATGTATCAGCCTTTCTCTGTAGACGTTCGATTGCACCTAAAAAATTGCCCCGCCCATCACCGGGCGGGGTTATTGCTGCATCCTCAGGCCAGCTTAAACTGCCTCTGGAACTTTGGCCTCTTCCGCCGCCACTTCCTGCACCACGATCTTGCCCCGGAACACCACGTAGTTGTAGATGTTGTAGGACAAGATAACCGGGATCAGAAAGCCAATAAAGGTGAGCATAAACACCAGGGAGCTGGGGGAGGCTGCTGCTTCGTAGATGGTGACGCTGGGGGGAATAATGTTGGGGAAAACCATGAACCCCAAGCCGATAAAAGAAAGCGCAAAGATCAAAAAAGTGTAAACCAAAACGCTATTTTCTTCCCGCCGGCGCAGGCTGCGCAGCAACAACGCCACCAACAAAAGTCCCAGAACTGGGATGGCAGCAAAGATGTAGAAAAGAGGGGGCGAGAAAAGCTGAGCACGCGCCTGCTCGGACATGATAGGAGTGCTGATGGTGATAAACACTGCCCCCAGTAAAGTTGTCCAGGTGGCGATGGTTGCCGTCTTGTAGTAGGTTTCCTGAAGCTCGCCGGTGGTCTTAACGATTAGGTAGGCTGAGCCGATTAACACATAGCCCTGGATCAAAGTAAGAGCCACCAACAGCGTGCGCCAGGTCAGCCAATCCCAGGGGCTGCCGGCAAAGTGGCCGGCTTCGTCCACGCGGATCCCTTCGAAGACGCTGCCCAAGGCAAATCCCTGGCCCAAGGCTGCCAAAAAGCTGCCCACTCCAAAGGCCAGGTTCCACACCAACTTGTTGTCGGCGTTTTCCCGAAACTCGAAGGAAACGGCCCGCAAGATCAGGCCCACCACCATGATCACCAAGGGTATGTAGAGGGCATTGAGAATGGTGGCGTAGGCGAGAGGAAAAGATCCAAATAGGGATCCCCCCATCAACACCAGCCACGTCTCGTTGGCATCCCAAACATTGCCCAAGCTGGTCATGAGGATGCTGCGCCGGGTCTCGCTGGAGGCCGTCAGGGAGAGGATACCAACTCCCAGATCAAACCCGTCCAGCAGAACGTAGAGAAATAGGAATAGGCCCAGGATAAAAAACCAAACCTGGGGCAGAAACCGCTGTAAAGGCTCAAAAGATTCCATCGCTGTTCCCTCTGCTTTGAGTATTTCTGACCAGTGCGAGACAGTTCCCGATGGCGATCCCCAGTCCCTCTCCCTCTAGGGAAGGGAAGTTGGGAGTTGACGTAGCGAAGGGTTTCACTGCTGTGGGGAATGGGCCTGCTACGTTGCCCTGTTGCTACTTGGAGTCACCAGTTAGATGGCTACCAAACTGCTGCTACCGAGCTTCTGCAGGACGGCGATCTGGCTCGTGGCGGGCAGGCTCGACCACGATCACCGGCTGCGTTGCCGGGACAGGGGCGGGCAACTCCAGGTTTGGCCCTTCGCGGATGATGCGGCTGCCAAAGTAAAGGGCGGCCACGAAAAACACGGTGTACAAGATGGTCAAGCCGATCAAGGAGAACAACACTTCTCCTGCCGGCAGCGGTGAAACCGATTCCACCGTGCGCAGTTGTCCATACACAATCCAGGGCTGCCGACCCACACAGCGGACGATCCAACCGGTTTCAACGGCGATGTATCCCAGGGGTGCTGCGAAGATCCAAGCTCTCATCAGCCACTTTTGCTGAGAAAGGGCCTCCACTGAGAGCTTGCCCCTCAGCCATTGCACAAGGGTAACTCCGACAAGCCCGGCTAGGAGGAGGCCAATGGCCACCATTGTCCTAAAGGAGTAGTAGATGAGGCCAACCATGTGGGGACGATTTTGGGGATCCCAGCTTTTGAGCCCTTGAATGGGTCGATCCAGCCTGGGCTTAAACTCCAGCAGATAGCCCAGCGCGCCGGGGATCTTCACCTCCCACTCGTTGCGCTCTTCACGGTCGTTGGGCACAGCCAACAGGCTCCAGTCCGCCCGCTCACCGGCAGGGATCGTCTCCCACTGGGCCTCCATGGCCGCCAGCTTGGCCGGCTGATAGCGATAGACTTGCTCCGCGCTCAGATGGCCGACGAACACCTGCAAAGGGGCGACCACCAGGGTCATTGCCAAGACCACTTTGAGGGAGCGGGAGAAGAACTCGCTGTGCCGCCGCTTGAGAATGTACCAGGCACTGATGCCACCGATAACAAACAAAGAGGTTTCCAAGGTGGCAAAAAACATGTGCAGAAAGCTGTTGACCATGAAGGGGTTGACAATAGCTTGCAGGTAGTCCCGCACCACAAATTTCCCATCGACGAACACGCCACCTGCCGGCGTCTGCAGCCAAGAGTTGGCCGTCAGGATCCAAAAGGTGGATAAGTTGGCGCCAAAGGCCACCAGGATCGTCGAGATCCAGTGAATCACCGGCGGGACACGCTCCCAGCCGAACAGCATGATCCCCAGAAAGCTGGCCTCCAGCATAAAGGCCATCGTGCCCTCAAAGCCCAGGATGGTTCCAAAGAAGTCCCCCACTGCTTCGGAAAAAGGTGCCCAGTTCATGCCAAACTGAAAGGCCATCGGCAAGCCCGAGGCCACGCCAATACCAAAGTTCAACACATAGAGTTTTGACCAGAAACGGGCGTGGCGGTAGTAATCTAAGTTGCGGGTTTTCAGCCAAAGCCCCTCAATCACAACAAGATAAATGGCCATTCCTGTTGTTAAGACCGGCCACAACATGTGAAAAATGGCCGTGAGGGCAAACTGTAGACGAGAAAGGGCAACGGTATCTAGAAACATGATTTGTACCAAGCTTAGATGAATTGGCCAATACAGCTTTTTCCGACAACATCCTCTGCAGTTGATGCAGCTACACCTCTTGCATGAAAAACATCTTGCTCCCTAGCAGACATCAGATGAGGCCGGGAAAGCCGCGCTTTGTGGTTCCTTCTAACATCGAATCTTGGCTAAGACAATCGACAAGCCGTCCGACTCTAAAGGTTAATTTTAGGATTCTGTGAGATATAGACCTTTTTTTGTAATTTGGACTACAAAGCAAAAAGCCCTCTGTGAACCTAGCGGCCAAAAACTGGCAGGCCATTGACATAGGGTTCTGGTTTTCTTCGTCTTTAAACAACAAAACTGTTGTCCCAATAGATCGAGGAGCAATTCCCAGCAAGGGAGGACTTCCGGTTTACAGAGCCGGCAGACGGCTGCTGATCGTCCCCGGAGCCTGCCAGAATTGGGATCCCAGTTTGCAGGGTGGGGTGGAAGATGTCGTTTATTCCGCTGGTGCGCTTTCTGGCCCAATCTGGCTTGATGCAAGAGTTGGCCGCCCGGTTGAGATCACGGCGACAGGCAGATCTGCAGGGGGCAGGGCGGATCCCGAAGGGGTTGATCGCCTCGGCTTTGGCCCAGCAGGAGGGAAGATCCCTGCTGGTGGTCACTGCCACGCTGGAAGAAGCGGGCCGGTGGACAGCGCAATTGGAGGGCATGGGCTGGGAGAGTGTGCAGCTCTACCCTACTTCAGAGGCTTCCCCTTACGAACCTTTTGACCTGGAACCGGAGCTGGTGTGGGGTCAGTTTCAGGTGCTGGCCGATTGCCTCCAGGGGAAGAAGGGCATGGCCATTGTGGCGACAGAGCGGGCCCTCCAACCCCACCTCCCTCCCCCAGAGGTGTTGCGGGCCTTTTGTCTCCAGCTGGAACCCGGCTTGGAGATGTTTCCCCAGCAACTGGGGCAGCAGTTGACCCGTCTGGGCTACCAGCGGGTGAGTCTGGTGGAAAGCGAGGGGCAGTGGAGCCAAAGGGGCGACATTCTCGACGTTTTCCCGGTGGCCTGCGAATGGCCGGTGCGCCTAGAGTGGTTTGGCAACGAGCTGGAGCGGCTGCGGGAGTTTGACCCAGTCAGCCAGCGCTCCCAAGATGGGATCCCCCACGTCTGGCTGACCCCCACTGGCTACGGACCCATCCTCTGGCCGGCTCTGCAGGAAAAAGCCGATCAGCTCTCCCAGGGCCTACGGCAGCAGTTGGAGCAGTCGCCCACCCCCCCGGAGGGCTTGCGCCGTTTTCTTGGCCTACTCTACGATCCGCCAGCCAACCTGCTGAGCTATCTGGATCCCGAGGCTTTGATCCTGATCGACGAGCCGGAGCAGTGCCAAGCCCACAGCCAGCAGTGGCTCTACCACGCCCAAGAACAGTGGAAACAGGCCCAGGTTGCGGAGCCGGCTCTGCAGCCCTTTCACCGCCCCTTCGATCTCCATGCTCCCGACTGGGATCCCTTCCCCTGCCTGTTGGCCCGCACCTTTGCCCCTGCTGGCGAAGCCGAAGCTGCCCTTGACCTAAAAAGCCGGCCTGTGCCTACTGCTCCCCACCAGTTTGGATCCCTGGCCAAAACCCTGCGCGAGTACCGCAAGCAGCAGTTGCAGGTGTGGATCCTCTCTGCCCAGCCCTCCCGCACCGTGGCCCTGCTGCAGGAACACGACTGCCCGGCCCAGTACGTGCCCAATCCCAAAGACTTCCCGGCCATCGAGCGCCAGCTACAGTCCTACACCCCAGTGGCCCTCAAGTATTCCGGCCTGGCCGAGCTGGAGGGGGTTCTCCTGCCCACCTTGGGGTGGGTGGTGCTCACCGACCGCGAGTTTTTCGGCCAACACAGCCTGGCCACCCCGACCTATGTGCGCAAGCGCCGCCAAGCCAGCTCCCGCCAGGTGGATCCCAACCTGCTCAAGCCAGGGGATTTTGTTGTTCACAAGGCCCATGGCATTGGCCAGTTTCTGCGCTTAGAAAGTCTCACCATTGGGGGCGAAACCCGCGAGTACCTGGTTATTCAATACAGCGATGGCCTGTTGCGGGTGGCTGCCGACCAGGTCAACTCCCTTTCCCGCTACCGCGCCAGCGGGGATGGACCACCTGCCCTGCACAAGATGTCCGGCAGCACCTGGGAAAAGACCAAACAGAAGGTGAAAAAGAGCCTGCGAAAAGTGGCCTTTGACCTGCTGCAGCTCTATGCCAAACGCGCCGAACAGGAGGGCTATGCCTTCCCGCCCGATTCTCCTTGGCAACAGGAGCTGGAAGATTCTTTCCCCTATCCCCTGACGCCGGATCAACTCCGAGCTGTCCAGGAGATCAAGCGGGATATGGAATCTCCACGCCCTATGGATCGGCTGCTGTGTGGGGACGTGGGCTTTGGCAAAACAGAGGTGGCAATCCGTGCCATTTTCAAAGCCGTAACCGCCGGCAAGCAAGTAGCTCTTTTGGCGCCGACCACCATTCTTACCCAGCAGCACTACCACACCCTCAAAGAGCGCTTTGCTCCCTATCCTATTCAAGTGGGCTTGCTCAACCGCTTCCGCACCTCGGAGGAGAAAAAAGAAATCCTATCCCGTCTCAAGAGTGGCGAACTGGATGTTGTGGTGGGCACCCACCAGCTTTTGGGCAAGGATGTGCAATTTCGGGATTTAGGCCTTTTGGTTATTGACGAAGAGCAGCGCTTTGGCGTCAACCAAAAAGAGAAAATCAAACTTCTCAAAACCCAGGTGGATGTACTCACCCTCACCGCCACTCCTATTCCCCGCACTCTGTATATGGCCTTGTCGGGTTTGCGGGAAATGAGCTTGATCCAAACTCCGCCTCCTTCCCGCCGGCCTATCAAAACTCACCTTTCTCCCTACAACCCCGAAGTCATCCGCACGGCTATCCGCCAAGAGTTGGATCGCGGCGGTCAAGTCTTCTATGTCGTCAACCGCATTGAAGGCATCGAAGAAACCAGTGCCAAATTGCGGGAGTGGGTGCCCGGTGCTCGCATTGCCATTGCCCACGGGCAAATGCCGGAAGGAGAGCTGGAATCCACCATGCTGGCCTTTAACAATGGCGAGACCGATATTTTGGTCTGTACCACCATCATCGAATCGGGTTTGGATATTCCCCGCGTCAACACCATTTTGATTGAAAATGCTCAGGAGTTTGGATTGGCTCAGCTATACCAGCTGCGGGGGCGGGTGGGCCGGGCTGGGATCCAAGCCCATGCTTGGCTGTTTTACCGAGAAGACGGGATCCTCACCGAGGAGGCCCGCAAACGCCTACAGGCCATTCAGGAATTTACCCAACTGGGATCCGGCTATCAGTTGGCAATGCGGGATATGGAAATTCGTGGCATTGGCAACCTGCTGGGAACGGAACAATCCGGGCAAGTCAATGCGGTGGGCTTCGATCTTTACCTGGAAATGCTGCAAGAAGCCATTCGAGAAATTCGCGGCCAGGAGATCCCACAGGTGGAGGACACACAAATTGACCTCAATGTAACCGCCATGATCCCGCAAAGCTATATCCCCGACGAAGATCAAAAGATGCAGGCTTATCGACACCTGGCTGCTGCCGGCTCTCGGGTCGAGCTGTTGCAAATTGCCCAAGAATGGCAAGACCGCTTTGGTCCCCTGCCCAAGCCCACTCAGGAGCTGCTGCGGGTAATGGAGCTGAAGGTGCTGGCCCGAGCCCTGGGCTTTTCCCGCATCAAACCGGCCAAAGAGCATGTGCTTTTGGAAACCCCCATGGAGGAGCCCGCTTGGAATCGCCTGAAAGAGGCTCTGCCCACTCACCTGCAGCCTCGCTTTGTTTACCAACCGGGCAAGGTGACGGTGCGGGGTCTGGGGATGGTGCCGGCGGCGCAGCAACTGGAGAGCCTTTTGCAGTGGCTGGACAAGATGAGCCTGGCCCTGAGCCGGATGGAGGCTGGGATCCCAATGACCCCCTAGATCTTGCCGGATCCCTCTCGAGGCGGGCCCATGCTCTGGTGTGAGAGAGTGGAATGGCCGGCCCTCCTCTCTTCAGCGCTCCTTTTTGCATCGGCTTCGCGTTTGCATCGTGTTCGCGTCATGTAAAGTTCTAGAAGCCCACCACCTGCAGAAGACCTACCGGCAGGGGAGCAAGGAGGTGCGGGCGGTGGTGGATGTATCCCTGACGATGGCGGCAGGGGAGATCCTGGCTTTTTTGGGGCCCAACGGGGCCGGCAAGACCACCACCATCAAGCTCATTGCCGGGCTGATCCAACCGGACGCGGGCACAGTGCGCATTCTTGGACGGGATCCCCATACCGATCCGGGGGCCCTGGCCCAGGTGGGGGCAGTGCTGGAAGGCAATCGCAACCTCTACTGGCGGCTGACCCCCCTCCAGAACTTGGAGTACTTTGGCGTGCTGCGGGGGCTACCCCCCAGAACCGCCCGGCAACGGGGGCTAGAGCTCCTGGAGACCTTTGGCCTGTGGGAAAAGCGGGATGTTGCCGTGCAAACCCTTTCGCGGGGTATGCAGCAGAAGGTGGCCATTGCCGTTGCCCTCCTGCACCAGCCGGCCCTGTTGCTGCTGGATGAGCCCACCCTAGGGCTGGACGTGGAAGCCGCCCAAGCGGTGAAATCCCTCATCCGCCAAATTGCCGCTTCGGGTCGAGCCATCTTGCTCACCACCCATCAACTGGATATTGCGGAAGCGCTCTCGGATCAGGTAGCCGTTATTCGACAAGGGGTGATCATCGCCCAAGCCCCCACGGGAGAGTTGATCCGGCACTTTGCCGGCGCCGTCAGCACTTATCGGATCGAGCTGGAACAGGGGCTGGATCCCTGGAGGTTTGAACAACTGGCCCGCCAAGGGGTGGAGATTCTCGGATCCCATCGGGTGCGGTTCAGCGGCCCGCCAGAGATGCTCTATCAGGTGCTGGAGATCTTGAAGCCTTTGCCCTTGCTCAGCCTCAAACGAGAGGAAGCCGATCTCACCCATATTTTCCTCGAGTTGTTGAAAAGGGGAGAGGGGCAAGGATGATGCCGGTGATACACCTGTTTTGGGCTGAACTGAAGCGGGCCTGGATCCAGTACATTCGCTATCCGGCGGAGGCCCTGGGCGGGATCCTGATCACCACGTTCTTCTTCTATGCCCTCTTTGCCGGCGCCCAATATGTGGCAGGGCCTGCCTCCCAATTTGGCGAACGGTTGGATGCGGTGGTGATTGGCTATGTGCTCTGGACGCTGGTCATTTTTGTGGTGAACGACATCGCCCTCAACCTGCAGGTGGAAGCCCAGACAGGCACCTTGGAGCAGGTGTTGCTCTCGCCATTTTCGGCAGCCACTCTCTTCTTGGCACGGGCTTGTGCCAGCTTGGTGTTGCGCTTTTCCATTGTCGTCGTCATTCTGGGCGTCATCTTATTGCTGACGGGCAGCCGGTTGCGGTTTCCCCCTGCTCTGGTGTTGCCTTTGGTGAGCGTGGTGCTGGGGGCCTACGGCTTCTCGTTTTTGCTGGGATCCGCTGCTCTAATTTGGAAGCGAATTCAGCAGCTTTTGATCATCAGCCAATTCGGCCTGCTTTTCCTGTTGGCTGCTCCCACGGAAGAATGGCCGGGATCCCTGAGGTGGCTAGGGCAAAGTCTGCCCATGACGGCGGGGGCTGGGCTGCTGCGAGACGTGATGGTGCGGGAGGCGGGCTTGGATCCCGTGCGGCTGATCATGGCTCTGACCAGCGGCGTTTTCTACTTCGGCCTGGGCTTGCTGACCTTTCGCCGGGCGGTTCGGGCAGCCAAGCGCCGAGGGATCCTGGGATCCCAGTAGAGGTCTGCAGGAGGGCATCTAGAGCGAACGTTGGTTGGGGGAGCGGTGCAGCAGGTGAGGGAAGTGGTATTCTACCGCTCCAGTGACCGGGTTGTTTTCGGGGAAAGCCATGCTCCGCCGGCTCAGCTCTTGCAGCGCCTTTTCAATTTCGTCAAAGTCGGCAGGTAAGTCGATAGCTATCTCCGCAAGGGTGAGGATCCCTTGCCGCTGTTGGGCTAGCCGCAGGATCTCCCGCATCAGAGCTTGACCTTTGAGGGGCTGAGGAGGTGCTGAGGTGTTTTTTGAGGAAGCTGGGGATGGGGAGGGTCGGGATCCCTGCAGGACGGCCAGCTTGAAGTTGTAGTTCTCCACCATGCCTGGGATCAAAAACAGGTCAATTAACTGGCCAAAGCCCAGCAGGCCAAAGGTGAACAGCCAGAGGATGCCTGTTCCAGTCTTGCCCAGGTAGAAGCGATGGACGCCACAGATCCCGAAGATGCCCAACGCCCAGAGGATATAGGCAGTACCGACAGACTTGGGTTCAGCGGGGGGCAGCAGGTAGCGAGAACTCATGGGGATTTGACGAGATAACTCCGAGCGGGTACTTCCAGTTTGTCATCTTCTGGTCTGGACGGGCAGAAGAGAACCGGCGTGATCTCTGCAAGCAAGCTGGGATCCCTTCTACGCTCTTGTCTGAGGGAGGGCAGCCTCAACGGGAAAACAACCGGAATAATGAGATCCAAGTCCCCCAGGCTCAAAGAACTCCGTCTCCCGCTCACGCAAGCAGTGGACATGCCTATAGAAGGCAAGGGAAAGTCGATGTTTGAGCCAATTTTAATCGGGTTGAGCGCTGTGCTCTGGGGCCTCCTCTGGGGCTACGCTACACTGCTGGTTGTGCTGGTGAACTTTAAGGAGCAAGGATCGGTTTACGCCTACCCTATGCAGGCGGTGCTGGATCGCTTTGTCGAATCCTTGGGGCTGGGCTGGCTTAAGGATCTGCATGCCCTGCAACTGAGGCCGCTGCGCCGGATCAGCTATGCTCTGTTTGGTGCCGTCACCCTAGGGGTGGCTTTCATGCTCTGGGTGTTGGGGTGAGGCGATGACCAGATCGACAGGCGCATTCCCGCAGCAACTGCAAATGCGTTAACCCAACCCGAGTTCTCGACAGGCTCATAATGACCGCTGCCCAACTGGTTGCTATTCTCTCCACTGCCATTGCCACCGCTACACCGGTGGTCTTCGCCTGTGTGGGGGAAACCATTACCGAGCGGGCAGGGGTGATCAACCTCTCCGCAGAGGGGACGATCATGCTGGCGGCCATGGTTGGGTTCGCCGTGGCCAAGCTGACGGGAAGTCTGGCGTTGGGCTTTTTGGCTGCCGCCGCGGTGGGAGCGCTGTTTGCTGGGATCGTGGCCTTTGGCTCGCTGACCCTGAAGGGATCCCAAATTGCCATTGGTTTCGTCTTGACCCTATTGGGGGCGGATTTGTCTTCCTTTTTGGGCAATCCGTTCGTGCGGATCCCAGGGCCAACGGTGCCCAGTCTGCCCATCCCCTTCCTGAGAGAGGTGCCGCTGCTGGGGCCACTCCTGTTCCAAGGGGATCTGTTGCTGTACGCCAGCTACGCGCTCATCGGGGGAACTTGGTTCTTTTTGTATCGCACTCAGCCTGGCCTGATGTTGCGGGCTATGGGAGAACAGCCGGCGGCGGCTTTTGCCCGCGGCACCAATGTCATTTTCTGGCGCTATGTTTACACCCTTGTGGGGGGATCCCTATTGGGCTTGGCGGGGGCTGCCTTTTCTCTGGATTTCAAGGCCGGCTGGAGCCACCGACATACAGCAGGGT
Source organism: Thermostichus sp. OS-CIW-29 (assembly GCF_054058195.1). Classification (NCBI taxonomy): domain Bacteria; kingdom Bacillati; phylum Cyanobacteriota; class Cyanophyceae; order Thermostichales; family Thermostichaceae; genus Thermostichus; species Thermostichus sp. OS-CIW-29. The sequence goes on along the minus strand of NZ_JBSSAB010000002.1, from coordinate 110,407 downwards.
ATGGCTGGATTGCCTTGGCCATCGTCATCTTCGGTGGCTGGAACCCCTTGCGGGTAGCTCTGGGGGCCTACCTGTTCGGCATTTTGCAGTCCTTCGCTGGGGTTGCCCAGACTACCATCCGCGCCGTGCCCACCCAAGTTTTTACGGTGGCTCCCTTCGTGTTGATGATTTTGGCGCTGATGCTCACCTCTGGGGAATGGCGGGAGTACGGCTTGCGCGGGATCCCACCTCGGCTGCGGCGCTGGATCCAGCAGGCGGTGAAGGCCACTCCGCCGGCAGCTCTGGGGCAGCCGTTTGAACCGGGCTAGAGGTTGCTTCCGGCACTGCGGCTTGGGGGTCGCTGATCAGCCGGATCGGAGAGGGGAATGTAAACTACCCGACTCCGACCGCTAAAGCGGTACGGAGCGGGCTTTCAGTAGCCCTGAGCCTGTTCTGCTCTACCAGAGAACAAAACAGGCCCGAACCTCTAGGCTGGTTTACGACAGCCCCCAAAAGCGCAATCACATTCGCACCATTCAAATCCGCATCCCCTTCCCATCCACAGTGTCCACACTTAAACTGCTTCCCAGTGCGATAGGATTGCGCAGGGTCGGGATGAATGTGCAAGCACCGGTGACAGGTCTGCGACGTGTAGGCAGGCGGAACAAGAATCAGAGAAACCCCTGCAACCCTCGCCTTGTATTCCAGAAATTGACGTAGTTGGTAGAACGCCCAACTGTTGGCCCTGCGCCGCTCGGCTTTGCTGCGGGGTTGTTGATTGACTCTTTCACGGATCCCTGTCAGGTCTTCCAGGGCGATAGCGCTGTTGGTAGCTTTTGCCCTAGAGACAATAGCTTTAGAGATGCGATGATTGACCCACGTTTTTGCTCCGCAACGCTGACGCGACTGAAAGCGTCTCTCCTTGCCAGACAGCCGTTGCAACAGTTCTCTGCATCTGCGCCGCGAACTGCGTGTGCCCTTACTGGCTTTGCGTTGGAGCGCCGCTCTCAGCTTGGAGTGGTGGTCTCGGATTCGGTTCAACTGCTGTCCATTCCAGTTATCACCCTCTGACGTATGGGCAATATCTGTCCTTCCCAAGTCCACCCCCAGCACTCTACCCGTGCGTTGCGGTGAGGATGGCTCCGTTTCCACACAGATTTGAATGGAGTAGGAGCCGTCTTTACGCTTGACCAGAGTGGCCGATTTGGGATTGGAGCCCGCCAGCCGTTCTCTCTGGTAGCGGCCAATCGCCAGCCCAAAGCGCTCCCGACCCTCCACCGTGGTCAGCGACACCGTCCAGTCTTTCTCGCGGAACGAAAAGATACGAGCGTCGTAGGTAGCGAAGCCACCCTTGAACGCTTTGACGGGGCGGTTTTTCTGTTGTGCCACCTTGCGAGCAGACGCTACCCGTCTGCATATCTGTTGAGCCAAGTTACTGGACAAGCCGAACCGGGCACGGATTTCGCGGTAGCACAGAGACTGGAGCTTAACGGCGTTGGCGACTTTCTCGGGTGTGTTTTGGTTGACCCAGTTCAAGGCTTGGCCAAAAGCCTCCAAAGTCGCGTCCAATTTGGCGGCCTGCGACTGGGACGCCTTGAGCTTGCAGGATACGGTCAGGACTTGGGTCATAGTTCTATTGTAACCTCGCATTCCTCTCGGCACTGACCCTACGGGTACAGTGCGGGGCTCCTGCGATTTCTAGCTGAAAGCGCTAGAAAATAGCCTGCAGTTTTTTAAGGCAAGCCTGGATCTGCGCCATCTCCGAGGGATCCAGCTTTTGGAAGCGCTCTTTCAAGTAGGCGACGTGGGCCGGGAAAATTTCCTCAAACAGTTTTTCCCCCGCTTCTGTCAGCACGACCTTAAAGCAGCGTCGGTTTTCCGGGGGCACTTCCCGGCGCACCAGCCCTTTTTGTTCCAGGCGATCCACAATGCCGGTCAGTGTCCCTTTGGTCACCAGCGTTTTTTGGGCCAAGACATTCATGGTCATCCCAGGGGTATTGCCAAGGGTAACCAACACATCGAATTGGGGGGCCGTCAGCCCCATTTGCCGAATGTGAACCCCGGCGTAATTTTCAAAAGCTTGGTAGGCCCGCGCCAGATCCCGCAACAGCCCCAAAAAAGGCTCACGGGCCGCCAATACCGTCCCCCTCAGCGGAACAGAGTCCTCAGGCTTGAGAACCTCGTCGCTTTGGAGAAGGGGGGATGGAGAGGAGTCAGCGGGAGTGGGCATGGTTGAAGATCGCAGTTCGCGTTGGTGGAACAAACTCAAACCCAAAGGACAGTCTCGGCTCCATGATAGCCCACTGTAGTACAGTTCTAACGCAAAATGAACTACGTCTATCTGCTTTGCTGAGCTAGCCCCTTCGCCGTTATGTGGTTCTCATAAAAAAAGGGGATCCACTGGATGGATCCCCCGTGACGGACAGAGCTTGTGGGGCAAACACCCGCCCAAGGCAGGTGACCACAGCAGACACTAGGGCTTCAGCTCGCTGGGGATGCGCTCCCCGAAGAGCATGCCTCTAACCCCCAAAACCCTGAACTTTGCTGAATTTACTGAGCTTTAGGCGGTTTGGCAAAAGTCATTGAGAGGGATATAGTAGACCAAGTTTCCCCCTGATCCTTGAGTCCACCGCAACGGTTGCCGGGAAGTGAAGGGGGAAAGCGCTCGGGGGGTATTCCTCAGGGCTTTGCGGGATACCGCCTTCCTGCTCAGAGATAGGCAGGATGCGATCGCTTCTTTCCTGAACCATGTTCAGGAGAGTTCAGCGTGAATGTATCAGCACGAAGTAGAGAATCCGATAAATGTCCGTGTTCAGGATCCCGGTGGTCGGCACCAACTCTTGGGCGTTCAAGCCCGCAGCGCGAGCAATGACTCCACTGCCGACGTCATCTCCGGTAGCCCAAGCCACGGCAAAGGGATAGCGCTTGCCATTCTTGTCAGGAGCAGAAATAAACGGCTTTGTGCCCGTGCCGTCAACTCCGTCAATGGGGGCACCACTGCCTTCGGGGTCAGTAGGGGGCAGCGGCTCCTCGGCGGATTCGATATCCACCAACTGCATCCCGCCGGCGTTGCTGTCGCTGGTGGGAATCATGAAGGTCTTGGGATTCTTCTCGATAAAGTTGAGAATCACCCCGATGGCATCGTCGGCCCGCTTCATAGCCTCCAGGCAGCCAGAGGCATTGAGGTTGTTGCACATGTTATCAGTGCCCTCTTCTTCGATGACGGCGAAGAAGCCCTTAGGATTGCGGGAGATCCGCGCCAGGGCAAATTCGGTCATCTCGGCAATGGTGGGGGCGCTGGCGATGTAGTTGGGCAAGTTTTCTTTCCGCAACTCTTCTTCAGGCTTGTCGTAGAAGGTGTCCTCGACGTTGAACACCCCCAAAACCTTGGAGACATCTGCCGGCAGCTTGAGCAGCTCGTCGCGGGTGTAGACAACGGCGTACCCCTTTTTCTTGGCCTCCTCAATCAGGTTGCGGCCATCCTTGCGCTTCCCTTGGCCAAAGCGCCCCTGGACGCCCTCCGGCAGCAGCCATTCCTCGCCAGCGCCGAGGATGATGTCTACCCCCGACTCCACCACCTGCAGGGCAATCTCCTCATAGTCGCTGCGCTTGGCAGCTTTGGCAACGAAGGCAGCCGTCCCCGGCTCAATGATGGATCCCGTTTGCACCAGAGCCGTACCCAAGCCTGCCGCCACAGCCTCTTCCATGATCGTGTTCAGGGTGCCGTTGGCAGAGGAGTACTCTTTGCCGTCCGGATCCAACCCAAAGCTCTTGGCGTGGGCACGAGTTCCTGTGGCATGGGTCACCGCTCCGGCGTTGGAAGTTCCCCCAAGCTGGTCGAAAAGGTGCCCGCGATAGGTGGTAATCACGGGAAGACGATCCCAGTTCAGAAAGCCATCGGGGCCGTAGTGGAGAATGCGTGTGATGTCCCAGTGAGAAGCCGAAGTGCCATCCGGGTGGAAGAAGATGGCCCCGTTTCCGGTCGGCTGAGGCGCTGCTTGAGCCAGGCTAGAGGAGAAGACGGAAGAAGACAAAACGCATACAGTCGCAGCCAACGCTGCCCTCAGAGAATAGCTACGCGTAGCTAGCACGCTCTTGCTCGTTCAAAGCTGAACGTTAAGAAAAGTAACACAGCTTCGGACGAGTTTGCAAGAGCAGAGCAACTTACCAGTGTGCGACGTGCCCAAAGTGAGTACGCCGCCTCCCATCCCGCTATTCTGGCAGGCCAGCTTACGGGGTCCATAACTGTTGTTAACTATCTCTTAACTATCTCTTAACTGTCAAGGTTTCTCGCAGGGCTTTTGGGGTACCTGCTCCAGGGCATAGCCGTCCTTCTGGTCAGGCGGCTCTTCTGGGGGTTTTGGCCAGTGGCTGCCATGCTCGTCTGAGCCGTTTGAATTGCTGTTGCCAGCGCTGCAATTCGCCCGCCTCCAACGGGATCCCACCGAAGCGCACCTCCAGGTAGCGCTCCAAGAACTGGATGGCCACCTGGGCTTGTGGTAAGTCGGAGTGGCGCAAGTGTTCCAGGCAGGCCTCAGGGCCTAGGTGGGCTGGGATCCCCACCGCCGTCGCCAGATCCCGCAGTTGCAGATAAAGCCTTGAGATAAGCTGGCGGCGCTGCTGCGACTTGGGTAGAGCCGCCGGGATCCAGCGCATCCCAGCAAAGGCCAGACTCGGTAGCAAGAGGCCAACCATCCAGGTGGGCCAGGGGGGCGGAGGCTGCCACAGGGATCCCAGCAAAACCCCATTGCCGGCAGTGGCCAACAGAATCCACCCCCCATCCTGCCAGCGCAAAGCCCGATAGCGGCGGCGGCGACCCCAATAGGCCATGGATCCGGTGATCAAAACCACCCCCAACACCGGCAGGCCATTCTGCTGCAACGTTTGCCCCAAGGCAACCAGGCTGCGACGGAAGCCAGCACCGACATCCTCTCGATCCGGAGAGGCGGCTACAGCGCTGGCCATCTCCTGAATCTGCCGCCAGATCTGCTGCTGGGTGGATAGGTCGTACTGGATGACGTACTTGAACCAGCGAAAGCGCAAGCTGTCGTAGAAATCTTGAAGGGGATCCCACCAGCTCTGCCGCTGGCTGACATTGGCCTCTGCCGGCGTAGCGTCAAAGATGACCCAGCCGTAGGGGCCAAAGGGGATCTCCGTCCAGGAATGGGCGTCGGCATTGCGTACTGCCAGATAATTTTCCTGCGCCACCCAGCGCCCGCCCAAAAAGCCATTCACCATCCGGGCCGGGATGCCAATGCTGCGGGCCAGTATCGTCAGGGCTGTGGCGAAATATTCGCAGTGGCCCCGCCGATGGGTGAACAGAAACGCTTCCAAAGGCGGTTCAGGGCCGGGATCCGGCAGATCGGTGGTATAGGCGTAGTTCTCCAGCAGGTAGTTCTGCAAAGCCGTCACCTTGCCAAAGACATCGGGGATCCCAGCGGTAACGTCTTCAGCCAAGGCGGGAATGCGCGGATCCAGGTCTGCTGGCAACTGCAGATAGGCTGCCTGTTGGACTGGGTCGAGAGCACTGAACAGCTCCGCGTGGCCTAGCCGGCGCAAGCGCGGGCTTAACTCCCTTGAGATCCGGCTCCGGGCGCGGTAAAGATGGGGCACCTGCCGAGGCAGAGAATGGCCAACATCTCCGGTCTCGCTCAGGATGAGGCGGCGATTTTGCCGTTGCCAAGCTTGTTGCACCGTCGCTGCTCCGCCCCGCTCCAGCCATTCCATCTCCACCAGCGGGGCCACCCCAAAAACGGTGTTGGTGGCCAGCGGCTCCAGATAGATGAGCTGCTCCAAGGGGAGAAGCAGCAGGTCGGGAGCAGTGGGGATCAAGCTGGAGGCAGAGAGATCAAATACCCCTGCTGCGTTGGGGAAAATGGGGATGAAGCGGTCTAGCGTTCGCGACCAGGCCCGTCCATCGTAGCGATCGAAGCTGATCCCGCGCCAGTAGAGGGACTCCACACGGGGCGGCACCCCTGCCGGAAACTCCACCCGCATGACAACGGTGTTGTCGGTTTTGAGGGTGCCGAATTCTCCCAGGCTGACTTCCTCGGCAAAGCCGGTGGTCATCACCGGCGAGCGGGCCTGGCGACCCAGAATTCCTAAACTGACCCGCGGGAACAAGAAAAACAAAGCCACGGACAGGATCACCGCCAGCAAAGCCAGGGATCCGAGAAAGCCCAAAAAGTTGAGGTTGATGCCACGGGTTTGGCTGGCTGCCTGCGGGTGCTGCTCTGCTTGCAGGCGCAGGTGGTAAAGGGTGAGGTTGATTAGCCCTACCCCCACGTACAGCAAAAACAGCAGCCCAAAGCTGATGTCTTCGTTGAACAGGGTGGCAATGGCCATCAGCAGCAGAGACAGCACCGCCAACTGGATGTGATCGGCTGCCCGTTCCCGCTGAAACAGCTTGGCCCCCGTTAGGTAAAGCACCAAGCCAATGGCCCCATCGGAAAAGGGAAGGATCCCAAAGATAACCAAAGCCAGCAGGCTAAGCAACACCGCCACCGTCAGGGGCATCCACAGGGGGGCATAGCGGGCAAAAGCAATCCTTGGCGGCTCCCAAAACCAACTGCAGGCCCCTGCGGCCAAGCAAACGGCAATGACCGGTGGCGACAGAGCCTGATCCCCCAGACAAAGGGCCGTGAAGGCGATCCCCACCAACAGGTAAACAAACACCTTTTGAACGGATGGCAGTGTCCAGGTCATGGCCCTTGGGGGTCGATCTTTTCCAGCATAGCCAAGTCTTTTTTGCTACCGATTTGTCGTCCCCTGGTCGGCTGGGATCCCCTTCTGGACAAAGCGAAGGGCATTAGAATCGTTAGCTAAGAATCGTTAAGATTTTGTTACTCGCCGGTCTCGACGGGATACCTGTGACACGCTGCGCGAAAAGGTGGTGAGATGTCCAGCCAAAACGAAATTCACGTGGTGGGGGCGCGGCAGCACAACCTCAAGAATGTCGAGCTGCGGATCCCGCGGGATCGCCTGGTGGTGTTCACCGGCGTCTCCGGATCGGGCAAGTCCTCCTTGGCTTTCGACACCATCTTTGCCGAGGGACAGCGGCGCTATGTGGAATCCCTCAGTGCCTATGCGCGACAGTTTTTGGGGCAACTGGACAAGCCGGATGTGGATCGCATCGAAGGGCTGAGTCCAGCCATCTCCATCGATCAAAAGTCCACCAGCCACAACCCCCGCTCGACGGTTGGCACCGTTACCGAAATCTACGACTACCTGCGGCTTCTGTATGGGCGAGCTGGGATCCCGCACTGCCCCCATTGCAACCGGGTGATCGCCCCCCAGACGGTGGATCAGATTGTGGATCAGATCATGGCCCTGCCGGATCGGACGCGGTTTCAGTTGCTCTCGCCGGTGGTGAAGGGGAAAAAGGGCACCCATGCCAACCTGTTGCAAAGCTTGCGCCAGCAAGGGTTTGTGCGCGTGCGCATCGACGGCCAGGTGCGGGATCTAAGCGAGGAGATCGAGTTAGCCAAAAACAAAACCCACACCCTTGAGGTTGTGGTGGATCGGCTGGTCAAGAGCCCCGACATAGCGGAGCGACTGGCCGATTCTCTGGCAACCTGCCTGCGCCAGTCGGGAGGAATTGCGGTGGTGGAGCTGCTGCCGCGGGAAGAGGAGCGAGAACATCTGCTGCAAAAGGTGGCCGAGTCGGCGGGGCAATACCTGAACGGCAAGCCAACGGAGCTGATTTTTTCTGAGCAATTTGCCTGCCCGGAGCACGGTTCGGTGATGGGCGAGCTGTCGCCGCGCCTGTTTTCCTTCAACTCGCCGATTGGGGCCTGTCCTGTCTGCCACGGGCTGGGTTTTGAGCCCATCTTCGACCCCGAGCGGGTGGTGCCCGATCCGAAGCTCCCCTTGTACGCGGCCATCGCCCCTTGGGCAGAGCGGGAGAACCCCTACTATCTGGCTTTGTTGGCAGGAGCCGCCAAGGCTTTTGGCTTCGACCTCAGCAGCCGCTGGTGTGATCTCACCCCCCAGCAACAGCAGATCATCCTCTACGGCGCCGACCAGGAGGTCTACATCGCCGAGGTAGAATCTCAGTACCGAGGCCGGGGGTACTATCGCCGCTATGAGGGGGTGATTCCCCAATTGCAGCGGCACTACCAGGAAACCACTTCCGAAATCTATCGGCAAAAGCTGGAAGCCTACCTCACCTACCGTCCCTGTTCCGCCTGTGGGGGATCCCGTCTCAAGCCGGAAGCTCTGGCCGTGCGCATCGGCGGCTACCGCATTACCGATCTCACCGAGATCTCCATCCGCGACTGCCTGCACCGCCTGGAGCAGCTAAACCTTACCCCCCGCCAAGCGCAGATCGGCGAGTTGGTGCTGCGGGAGATCAAAACCCGGCTGCAGTTTTTGGTGGATGTGGGCCTGGACTACCTAACGCTGGCCCGCCCGGCCATGACCCTCTCCGGGGGCGAGGCGCAGCGGATCCGGCTGGCCAGCCAGATGGGCTCCGGCTTGACGGGGGTGCTCTACGTGTTGGACGAACCCTCGATTGGCCTCCACCAGCGGGACAACGAGCGCCTGTTGCAAACCCTGTTTCGCCTGCGAGATCTGGGCAACACCCTGATCGTGGTGGAACACGACGAAGAAACCATCCGTGCCGCCGACCACATCGTCGATATCGGCCCTGGGGCCGGCATCCACGGGGGGGAAGTGGTGGCCCAGGGATCCCTGGCGGACATCATGGCCTGCGAGCGCTCCATCACCGGAGCTTATCTTTCGGGGCGGCTGCGGATCCCTACCCCTGCGCAGCGGCGGGCTGGGAAAGCGGTTGCCCTCAAGCTCACCAATGCCCACAAAAACAACCTCAAGCACATCGATGTGGAGATCCCTCTGGGCAAGTTGGTCTGTGTTACAGGCGTCTCCGGCTCCGGCAAATCCACCTTGGTCAACGAATTGCTCTACCCTGCCCTGCAGCACCATCTTGGACACAAGGTGCCCCAACCCACGGAGATGGGAGCACTTGAGGGCATCGAACACATTGACAAGGTGATCGTCATCGACCAATCTCCCATTGGCCGTACCCCCCGCTCCAACCCTGCCACCTACACGGGTTTGTTTGATCCCATCCGCCAAACCTTTGCCCAAACCTTGGATGCCAAGGCCAGAGGCTACCCATCCGGCCACTTTTCCTTCAATGTCAAGGGGGGGCGCTGTGAAGCCTGCAAAGGGCAGGGGGTGAACGTGATTGAAATGAACTTCCTGCCCGATGTGTACGTCACCTGCGAAGTCTGCGGGGGCAGCCGTTACAGCCGCGAAACCCTGCAGGTCAGGTACAAGGGCAAGAACATCGCCGAAGTCCTGGATATGACGGTGGGGGAGGCGCTGGAGTTTTTCGCTGCCCTGCCTCCTGCCGCCAAGATCCTGCAGACCTTGGCCGATGTGGGCCTCGATTACATCAAGCTGGGCCAGCCAGCTCCTACCCTCTCCGGTGGGGAAGCGCAACGGGTCAAGCTGGCCGCAGAACTGGCCCGCCGCTCCACCGGCAAAACCCTCTATCTGCTGGATGAGCCTTCCACCGGCTTGTCTTTTTACGATGTCCACAAGCTCTTGAACGTCCTGCAACGGCTGGTGGATACGGGCAACACCGTGCTGGTGATCGAGCATAACCTGGACATTCTCCGCTGTGCTGATTGGATTATTGACTTGGGGCCAGAGGGCGGCGACCGCGGCGGCCAGATCATCGCCGTTGGCACTCCAGAACAGGTGGCTGAGCACCCCGGATCCCATACAGGGCGATATTTGAAGCAGGTTTTGCAACAACATCCCCCAGGTCGCTGAGCAACTCAGCCTGCTCCAGGGAGAAAGTTGACCGAAAGCGGCTGTCGGGATCCCCTTTCGCTTTTTGCTCTGCTCACCTCAGCCATGGCGGTGGAGGACTGATGCGGCGAGGACTCTATCCCACCCAGCCGCTCCGCACCGTGAACGCAAGGGTAAACTACCCGACACCCGCGCTATGCGCAGGGTGCGGGCTTTATCCCAATCCCTAGCGGCCCAGAGGACAGCTAAGTTTCGGAATTTCAGGCGAGTTTACAGTCGCCCCAAGGAGAGAGATTACTTGAGCAGCGTTATGGTCAGCATCCCCTTCCCACCCGCAGTGTCCACACTTGAACGACTTGCCATTGCGGTAGGACTTACCCCGCTCAGGGTGGATGTGCAGGCATTTGTGGCAGGTCTGACTGGTATAGGCAGGCGGCACCAGCACCACAGACACCCCAGCAATGGCAGCCTTGTAGGCTACAAACATCCTGAGCTGGTAGAACGCCCAGTTGTTAGTCCTGCGCCGCTCAGCCTTACTTCGAGACTTCTGATTCAGGCAATCTCTGATGCCTGTCAAGTCCTCAAAAGCCAGTGCCGCACCAATAGCCTGGGCATCCCTGACCAAGGTTTTGCTGATGTTGTGGTTCAGCCATGTCTGGTAGCGCCGTTCTCTCCCAGAGAGCCTTCTCAACAGCCTCCTAGAGCTGCGAGTGCGTTTGGATTGAACCTTGGCGCATACACGGCTGAACCGGTCACGGACGGCCTGGATGTGCTCTCCACTCCAAGAGCGTCCGTTGCTAGCGGTGGCGATATCCCGCCTGCCCAAGTCAACTCCGATTACCTTTGGAGTTTTGCCGGTTGGGGGAGTATCCAGCTCAACAGCAATGTTGATGTAGTAGTCCCCTTGCTTGGTCTTGGACAGGGTTGCGCTTGTCGGCTCCTGCCCCCGCAGAAGCGCTATCTGGTAACCACCGATCTTGAGCTTGAGCCAAACCCGTCCGCTCATCAGGGTCACGCCCACGGCTTGGTCGGACTCTCGGTACTTAAAAGTACGAGCGTCCAAAGTCAGACTGGTGGGGCGGAACTTGTGGACTTGCTTCACCGCCTTGGCATTGCTAATCACCCGACGGAGCGCCTGACAGACGTGGTTGGCTTTCAGCCCCGTTGCTGCCCTTACCGGCCGATAGACCAAGTGGTGCAGCTTGGCGGTGTTCCAGCAGTTCTTTTGTTTGGCGGTGTCGAGAATCTGGTTGCAAGCATTCGCAAAGCCCTGCAAAGTGCGGTCAATCTCTTGACGCAACTCTTGTGGGACTATCAGCTTGCAACGTACAGAGATAGTCTGGCTCATGGGCTTATTGTAGTTTATCCAGACTTTTGGCCGGCAAACCTATATAGAGGAGGGCTTTCCTCCCGACACCAAGCCTGCGGCTATGGTGCGGGCCTCCAGCCCGAAAATTTGGTGAACGGTTAGCCTGAGTCTCACGTCGCTATGGCATGATGGGTCGGAAGGAAAAGGTTCGCACTCTCCCCATGGTAGGGCAGACCCTGGGTGGCCGCTATCAGATCTTGGAAGCACTGGGATCCAGCGGACAAACCTACTTGGCACAGGATAGCCATCATCCTGAGCGGCTTCGGGTGGTGCTCAAACGCTGGCAGGCCGGCCAAAATGCTCCGCACCGCGAACACAGTGAGGACTCCGCCTCGCTACGGCATCTCTTTCAGCAAGAAGTGGCGCTGCGGGAGCACCTGGGATCCCACGAGGGTATCCCCCGCCTGTTGGCCTGCTTTGAGCAAGAGGGGGAGTTTTATTGGGTGGAAGAATGGGTTGAAGGGCCCACCCTGGAACAGACTCTATTGCTGGGCGACACAACCGAGAAGGGCCAGCCAACGACTCCTTCCCACCAAAGTGCCATGCACCGCTATTGCGAACGCGACTGGACGGAGGCTGAGGTACGGGCCTTGTTGCAAGATGTGCTACAAACCTTGGCCTTCCTAAACCGGGAAGGGGTGAGCTGCTGCAACCTGCAGCCCTCTCGCTTGATCTACCGTCAGGCGGATGGCCGATGGGTGTTGTTGAAGTGGGGGGGTGAGGAACAGGGTCTGGCTTTTTCCGGCTCTGGCTTCGGGAACCCCTATGGCCCCAGGCATTGCAGCGACCTCTATGCTCTTGGGCTGATTGCCCTGCAGGCCCTCTGCGGGATCCCGCCCCAGAAGCTGTTTCGCGACCCGTTGACGGGGGAGTTGCGCTGGCACGATCTGGCCTCTACTAGCGCTCCTTTTGCTGCTTTTCTGGATCGTTTGGTGAGCTGCAACCCACAACAGTGCTTTCCTTCAGCAACAGCAGCTCTGGCCGCTTTGCAGGCTTTGCCCCCCGCCGAGAGCCCCCCTGCCGCCGAACTCCTGTCCCAGCCCAGCCCTGTCGCCGCCGAGCCCTTACAGGAGCCAACCACCCCACCGCGTTCTCCGGTATCGCTGCGGGCGCGTCCCCGGATCCCACCGGTTTGGGCAGGAGGCAGCTTGGCGGCTTTGCTGGCGTTGACGGTGGCAGGGGTATGGCAGATGAGGGCGAACCTTGGCCTGCGGGGGGAGCCCAAGGATTCTGTCCCCCTCACGAGAACGGGATCCTCTGGCCCGGCAAAGCGCAACGGCCTGGGACTCCGTCCTACTCGCGAGAACGGTTCTCATGCCTCCGTCCCCACCGCTGTCACGGTCGCGGAAGCGTCGCGTAGCGATAACGACCCGGCAGACTGGGCCAAGTCTTTGCAGCTCAAGGCTACGCTGGAAGGCCCTGTCGCCGTCACTGCTCTGGCCATCAGCCCGGATGGAAATCTCCTTGCTGCCGGGGGAGACGACGGCGTGATCCGGCTTTGGGATCCCCAGGCTGGCCAACTGCTCCAGAGCTGGGCAGGCCACGAGGGATCCGTTGAGGCACTGGCCATCAGCCCAGATGGTACCTTTTTGGTGAGTGGGGGGGCAGACAAGACGGTACGGGTCTGGGATCTGGCGACCCTGGGGGATCCGGCTCTCTCGCCTGGGGATGTGCTGGCGCGGCTGCAGTTGCAAGGGCACACCGGGTTGATCAACAGTGTCGCCATTAGCCCCGATGGTCGTTGGATTGCCAGTGGCAGCGCCGACCGCACCATCCGCCTTTGGCAGGCCGACAACGGCCAGTTGATCCGCACCCTGGCGCCTCCCACTGCTGCCGCCCAGGAGACCCCTCAGAGGGCTGGCATTACAGCAGTGGCCTTTGGCCCAAGACCCACCCGTATGGATACTTCCCGCCAGTCTGAAGGGATCCCCCCTTGGATCTTGGTGGCCGCCAATGGAGATCCCACCGTTCACCTTTGGGATCCTGGCAGCGGGGCCTTGCTGGAAACCCTAAAGGCCGACTACCCCATCGAGCAGGTGCTTCTGAGTCCAGATGGCCGCTATTTGCTCGCTGGCAGTACCGGTGGCATCTTGGTCTGGAACTTGGGCACGGGATCCTTGGAGCGCACCTTGCCCCAGACTTTGTCCGGCTTGGCCGCCCTTGCCCTCAGCCCTGATGGCCGCTTGCTCGCCAGCGGCACCGATTACCGCGCTCACCAGATTAAGCTCTGGGATCTGCGCAGCGGAGAACAGTTGCGCACCCTGGGCGGCCAGACTTGGATGGTGAGCGTCTTGCTGTTTGGCCCCGGTCGCGGAAGCGTCGCGCAGCGATATGGGCAGACCCTTCTCAGTGGTGGCGCCGATGGCTCAATTCGCATTTGGGGGCCAGCCGACCCAGCTCAGCCCTAGTGGGATCCAAGCAGATACTAGTGGGATCCAAGCAGATAAAATACTCGACGAAGAAGGGATCCCGGCAGAGCATGACTCTAGTCAATAATAAGCTCAACTATACTGAAAATAATGTATAATATGTTCAGTACGGATTACTACCAGTTGATCTTTCTGTTTACTTTCGAGTCTGCCAACATGGTAGCCAAAGCAAAGCAGAAAATTGGTAGTAAGACGACACGGAAACTGCGCTTTGGGTATTCTACTCAAAGCTTTGCGGGATACCGCCATTCTGGTTGGAAACAAACAGAATGCTATCGCTGCATAGTTGAACAGTGATGTTCAGCAGTGTTCAGCGTAAATGTATCAGCATGGGCAAAGTTGTCATCATTGGGGCGGGGCTGGCCGGCTTGGCTTGCGCCAAAGTGCTGAGCCAGGCGGGGTGGAGGGATGTCCTGGTTCTGGAAAAAAGCGACGGCCCTGGGGGGCGGGTGCGTACCGACAAGGTGGATGGCTTTCGCCTGGATCGCGGTTTTCAGGTGCTGTTCACCGCCTATCCCAAAGTGCGACAGCATTTGGATCTAGGCAAGCTCGATCCCCGTCCCTACCGGCCCGGCGCTATTTTGGCTCAACCCGGTCGCTGCTGGCTGTTGGGGGATCCCCTACGGGATCTGTCCAGCCTTCTCCCCTCTTTGCTCAACCCCTTGGCCAGCTTTGGGGACAAGCTCAAGGTGCTGCAATTGCGATCCGAGCTGGCGCGCCGCAGCCCGGAGCAGGTTTTTCAAGAAGGGCTAGGGGGATCCGATTGCTCGCTGCGGGAGTTTCTGGAGCAGTACGGCTTTTCCCAACAGATCTGCCAGCACTTTTTCTACCCCTTTTTCCGCGGGATCCTTCTAGATCCGGATCTGGGCAGTAGCGCCCGCCTCTTTGCCTTTTATTTCAAGATGATGGCCGAGGGATCCATTGTCACCCCGGCCTTGGGCATGGGAGAACTGGCCCGACAACTGGCCGGTCACCTGTCCCCCGAACAGATTCGCTACCAAACCCCGGTGGAGCGCATCCTGGCAGAAGACGGGAAAGTGCGCGGGATCCGCACCGCCAAGGGTGAAGAGATCCCTGCCGAGTGGGTAGTTTGTGCTACTGATGCCCCTCAGGCACGGGCCTGGCAGGCGGAGCTGTGCCCTCAAGCCCCCACCCCCATTCCCACCCAGGGGCGAGCGGTGACCTGTCTCTACTTCTGCGCCCCCTTTTCCCTCAGCCGCGGCGCCTACTTGTACCTCAACGCCACCGGCCAGGGCTGGATCAACCATTGGGTCCAACTTACCCGCATCAGCCCGGCGCTGGCTCCTCCTGGCCAACACCTGTACTCTGTGGTGGTGCTAGGGGATCCCCCCTTGAGGGACGAGGAACTGGCCCAAGCCTGCCAGGCCGAGCTGCAAACTTACTTCCCCGTCGCGGCAGCGTCGCGTAGCGATAAAGCCCCCTTGGAGCAACTGCGCCTGCTGCGGGTGTACCGGATCCCTTTTGCCCAGTTTGTACAACCCCCCGGCTTTCAGCAGCATTTGGTTCCCACCCATAGCGGCCTGCCAGGCCTTCTCTGGGCTGGAGAGTACACTCACCAGAGCAGCATCGAGGGATCCCTGCGCAGCGGCGAACAGGCAGCGGCGTGGATCCTCCAAAAATCCGCCTAGATCTGTACAAAGCAATACAGACTTTCTTAAGCCTGCTCCCAGAACCAAAGCCGGGATCCCGTGGTATGAAGGGGGTGAACTTGGTCGCCCACGAGGATCCCTCTGTTATGCAGAATGTTACCCTCAACCCCTTCTCCCTTTTGCAGCGCTCGCTGGAACTGGTAGGCCCTATCTATGGGCCGCTGCTGATCCTGGCTTCTCCTGGCTTTGTCATTCCCATCGTTGCGGAGCTGATCCCGCTTGCCGGGGGGATCCTCAACTTGGCCTATGGCCTGATTGGTGCGCCCATCCTGGCCGGGGCAGCCTTCTGGTTGGTGGATCAGCACTTGAAGCAGCGAACTCCCCCGCTGGGCAACAGCCTGGATCGGGCTGTCTCTAGGGCAGTGCCTCTGGTATTCGGCAGCATTCTGCTGGTGTTGATTGTCTCGCTGGGGATGCTGTTGTTTGTGCTTCCCGGAATCTACTGGGGGGTGAGGCTAGCTTTTACCCTCTACGCGATTGTCCTGGAAGACAAAGGTGCCACGGAAGGGTTGGGCTACAGTTGGAACCTCGTCAGGGGCCGTTGGTGGGGGGTGTTTTGGGCATTTCTGGCCGTGGGTTTGATCTTCGGCATCGCGATCCTGATTTCGTTTTCTGTTGGGGGGATCCTGGGAGATACCCTAGGTGCGGCTGTGGTTGGGAATGCTGCCGCCACGGCAGTTGCGCCTATCCTCAATATCTATACAGTGCTCCTGTTCCGATCCCTGCAGCAGCTGCAAGCGCAAGCAGCGTAGTTTGGCTTGCCCTCACCCCCAATCCTTCCCCCCTGGCGAGAGGGAAGTTGCAGTTGGCCTAGGGAGAAGGGCGCTCCAGGATCCCTCCCCCCAGCAGGAGATCCCCGTGGTACCAGACGGCGGCTTGGCCAGGAGTGACCCCAAACTGCGGCTCGGCAAACTGCAGCTTTACCCGCTCTGGCGATTCCGGGATCACCATGGCGGGCACTGGGGGGGTACGGTAGCGCACCTGAACCTCAACAGCCAAGGATCCCGTCGGCGCCGGGATAGAGACCCAGTTGACTTGGCTTACCCACGCTTCAGCCTGGGTAGCCTCCTCCCGTTCCCCCACGACAACGCGGTTCATGGCCGCATCGATGCGCACCACGTAAAGCGGACGGGAAGAGGCAATCCCCAACCCCTTGCGCTGGCCCACCGTGTAGTGGTGGATGCCCTCATGGGATCCCAGCACTCGCCCCTGGGTATCGACGATTTCCCCTGGCCTTTGCCCAAGGTACTGATCCAAAAAGCTCCGCATCGAGCCATAGGTTTCAATCAAGCAGAGATCCTGGCTTTCGGGCTTGTCGGCTGTAACCAGCCCGTAGCGGGCAGCCAACTGACGGGTTTGGGCCTTGGTGTACTCGCCCAAGGGGAAGAGGCTATGGGCTAGGTGCTCTTGGCTGAGGTCGTAGAGAAAATAGGACTGATCCTTCTGCCGATCTACCGCCCGCAGGAGTTGGTAACGTCCTAGCTCGGCGTTAAAGCGCACCCGTGCGTAGTGGCCGGTGGCCATCTGCGAGATGCCCAGCTTTTCGCGGGCATAGGCCAGCAACGGGCCGAATTTCACCAGCTTGTTGCATTGGGAGCAGGGCAGGGGAGTAATGCCCTCCGCGTAGCCGGCTACCAGGTAATCGACAATGTTGGCCTGGAACAGCTCGCGGCTATCCACCACATGGTGCGGGATCCCCAGCTGCTCACAAACAGCTGCCGCATCCACCAAGCCTTCGGTACAGCACTGCCCCTTCCCCCTCATGAGCCAGAGGGTGACCCCCTCCACGGCGTAGCCCTGTTCCTGCAAAAGGGCCGCCACCGTAGAGCTATCCACACCCCCAGAAAGGGCCGCCACAATGCGGGGCCGCGACGGGGATGCAACAGGTGAAACCGATGAGTGGGGGCTGATAACCATTGAGACAAGGGATCCTAGGAAAAGAAAGGCTCAGCCGGAAACAGAGGAGGCCTCTCTCTGGGGATTGGGGAACCCGGAACAAGCTGAGCCGGGATCTTTACTTTAGCCTTCCTCAGAATTGGCTGGCCCGGATCCCTTCTCAGGGGTGGTTTCTGAGATGCCCCTTTGCCGCAAGCGCCGCAGCGAATCCAGAGCCGCCGCCGCAACGCTATCGTGGGGATCCCTGGCCAGGTAGTTGAGAGCAGAAACGCTCTTGGGGGAAGGCAAATTGCCCAGCGCTTGGGCCAGCCGCTGCCGCACCAGCCAGTCTTCCGATTGGGCAAACCGCAGGATGTGATCCAGGGCCCGCGGATCCCCCAGTTCTCCCAAAGCTGCGATGGCCGCCTGTTGTAGCAGCTCTTCTGGCCCCTCCAACGCCCGCAGCAGCACGTCGTAAGCCCGCGGATCCTTCAAGTTCCCCAAGGCCACCGCGGCACTGAAGCGCACCAGCCATTCTACATCCTCGTAGAAAGCACGCACTAAAGCTTCAAAAGCCCGCGGATCTTCCAAGTAGCCCAGGGCACCTGCCGCGTCGGCGCGAATGCCATAATCCGGGTCTTGGGTGAGGATTTCCAGCAATTTGGGCAGACAGGCGTCCGTTTGCTTGATCCCCAGGGCAAAGACGGCAAAAGAGCGCACCTGCAGGTTCTCATCGTCGATGACCTGCAAAATCAGCGGCACCGCCTGCTCTGCCGGCACATCCCGCAACTGGGCCAAGGCCACCATCCGGTCTGCAGAACGCGGGCTGCGCAAGCGTTGAGCGATCTCCTGTAAACGGGCGGGGTTGGCGGGATCCAAAGCAGAGACAGTCATGGCGTTAACAAATATTTACAATCTTTCTTCAGTATGGCAAACGAGGCTGCGCTTGGACAGAGGCCGTCTTTGTCTGGCCCGGTCGGGATCTCTGGGGACATGGTGCCACTGTTTCGATCGACAAATCCTAGCACTGTTGTCGAGAAAAGCAGGTTGACTTGGCCCCATCACGAAGATTTTGGATATTTTGGTGGAGAGGATACGAGGCTGATACATTTACGCTGAACACTGCTGAACATCACTGTTCAACTATGCAGCGATAGCATTCTGTTTGTTTCCAAACAGAATGGCGGTATCCCGCAAAGCTTTGAGTAGAATACCCAAAGCGCAGTTTCCGTGTCGTCTTACTACCAATTTTCTGCTTTGCTTTGGCTACCATGTTGGCAGACTCGAAAGTAAACAGAAAGATCAACTGGTAGTAATCCGTACTGAACATATTATACATTATTTTCAGTATAGTTGAGCTTATTATTGACTAGAGTCATGCTCTCCCGGTGGTCTCTATGCTGAAATCGCTGCCTGCTTGCCCATTGTCCTGCTTTCTTGTAGCCGGCCTGCTGTTGGCAGGGGGCGTTGCGTTTTTGGCCCCCCGTTGGTTCCCGGCTCTGGCCAACGAACAGGCTGTTCCTGAGGCCGAACTGGCGCTTCGGCCCCTCTTGCCTCCGGGATCCCGGATCCTCAGCTCGCGGCGATTGAGCGACACAGAAGCGGAAATTTGGGTGGAGTCTCGGGGGGGAACCAGCCCTGTGATCATGCGGCTGAATGCTGCAGGGACTTGGGAACAGGATATGAGCGCCACCTTGGCCCGCGGAGCCAGCCAGATGCAAGCTCTCGCCCGGCAACAAACGGTGAACTTGCCTGCCGGCTTTGGCCAGACCGCCCCCGATCAACCCCCGCCGCCGGTGCCCTCCCTTCTGCAGGCTACCCAAGCTGCCTCTAGCCTGATCCCGCCAGTGGATCGAGAGCAGGAAACCCAGCGGGCCTTGAGTGGGGCTGGCCGTGTGGATCCCTTTGTGCCTCAAAACGTGCGTGCTCCTGAACCGCAGATTGTCCTGCCGCCCCTGCCTCCACCTCCGGTTTTGCCCCCTCCTGGCAGCGGCAATGGCGCCCCTGTAGCCGTGGCTACCCCGATCCCAACGCCTACCCCTGACCCAGCTGCCTTTGCCCGCAGTGTACAGGTTTCCGGGATGATACAGATTGGCGGCGAGTCCTTTGCTCTGGTTTCTGGCCCAGGTGTCATTCCCGCTGTGGTGCAGGCCGGGCAAAACTACCAAACCGCCAAGGTGGCCGGAGTATCGGTGCCAGAGCGACGGGTTGTGCTCTCGGAAGGGGGAGAAACGGTCGTGAAGCAAATGGAAGACACCAGCGTGATTGTGGGTGCGCCCTAGCTTCAGCAGCAGCAAGACACCGACGGTAGAACGGGCTTATTCCAAGTAGCAGCCAACTAGCAGTAAAACAGTTGGCTGGCTTGATTCCCAACTCCCCCTTCCAGAGGGGCCGGGGGCAAGGGTCAGAGGCTACTTGAACGGGCTCGGAACAACCCTAGTTGGAAGATAGGAGTTGCCAGATCTCCAGATCCCGAGATCTTGGCGGCAAGGCCGAGAAGACTTCAAAAGCGGGGTTCGCTGCTGAGGCGGGAGGGCTGCTGTTTTAGGTAGCGCAAAAACTCCCGCAGCTCGGCGTCGCTTAGTTGGTGGCGAGATTTCTTCTGAAAGCGACGTTCCAAAAACTCTTGTCCTTCCTTGCGGCCCCAGCCAATGCGCTGCATCTCCACATCCGTTTGGGCAATGATGTCCGATAGGTCATCCCCATAGGCCGCCGGCTCACTTAGACCGGGCAGCTCTGGGGAACTTGGCTTTGCAGGGATCCCTATCGACTCGGGGGCTGGAGAAGCAGGGGAAGACTGAGCGTGTCCGTTGGCCAACTCAGGAGTTGGCAGATAAGGCACCCTGGCGGCAGCAGAATCCATGCCCAAACTCAAAGAGGAAGTGGGGCGACCAAATCCTGCGTGGTGGAGGGCGCGCTTCAAGGCAGCATCTTCCGCCTCTTCGACGGTGTTCGAGCCAGCCATGCCACTGCCCAAAACCGTGTTGTTCACCACCACCTGGGCTCTGACGATGTAGATCCCTTCTTCCACCCGCAACAGATCGGTGAGCAAGCTGCCCATGGGGTACCGCTCTCGAAAGTCTTGGATCATGTTGGCGTCAGAACCTGTTGCTGCTGAAGCTCTGACTACAAGCTAGCCCGAAAGTTAACTTGGCATCCAGATCTCAATCCAATCCCACCCTCAATATCGACATTGAATTGATATAAAGCGAGAGATCTCAACAAGAGGGAGCTGTCCGAGCAGATAACATCCCGGCTGGTGAGGGTATGCTATGGCCAAGGAATCCAGTTATATTAAGCAAGCGTCAACCCACGTGGCTGGCTTGGAAAACCTGAATTATCAGCAGCTCAGCCTTGACTCTTAGCTCTATTGTCGGCGCCAAGACAGATGGGGGACTATGGCCAGCGATACCATCGGGGTCAGCTCAGCGAGTTTGGGACGGGCAGCCATTCGAGAGCGCAACTACGGCACTGCTTTGCAGTTGCTCCGGCGAGCTTATCGTGCGGATCCCAGCCCAGAGAATGCCCGTTGGCTGGCCACCGCCTACGAGGAGGCGGGTTACCTGCAATTGGCCGCTCTGTACCGAGAATTGGCCCAAGAGCGCAGGGAGACTCCCAAAGCGATTCAATTTCAGGCCCCCAAACCTCCCAGCACCCTTGAGGAGCTGAAGCAGCCATCTCCTGAACCGCCGGATCGCAAGACCATTCCCTTGCCGCAGCCGATCCCACGCCCAACCCCACCCGCATCTCCTCCGGATCAGCCAATTTGGGTTTACAAGCCCACCCCCATCGATCCCAAAAGCATCAGCCGCCAAGCGCCCCTTCGACCTCAAGCTGCAGAGCCTGCCCCTTCCCCTCAACCATCGGCGGAGAGGGACGACTATCTGCCGGTTCAGCACGCCCCGGATTTGAAAAACCCGCAGCAGGGATCCCCCTTTGTGCGGCGACTGAACCAACTGCATCGCCAGTTTAAGGATCAGCCCACAGCGGAACTGGCGCTACAACTGGCGGAAGCCTACGACGAGCAAAAGAACTTTAAAGAGGCCCAGCGCTACTACCGAGAGGTTTTGGATCTGGATGACTCTTGGCTGCTGCGACCGATGGTGCAAGAGCGCCTAGAAGAGCTGCGGCAACTGCAGGAGCCAACAGCCGAACAGAATCCTTGGGTAGATCTCTCAGCCCAAAACTTGCTCAAGCTAGGACAAAAGTTGGAACAGGAAGGGGAAGTGGCTCGTGCCGAGCAAGTTTACCGGCAGATCCTGAAAATGGATGCCACCCTGGATGTCCATGCTAAGGCTCGCAAGGGTCTAAACCGGCTCTATCCCGACGGAAAGCGGTGATTTGCAGGCCACTCCATTCCCCTCACTCGGCGCAATGGGGAAGCAGCTCACCCTTCCCGAGGATCGAGGGCGTCCCGCAAACCATCCCCCAGCAGGTTAAAGGATAGAGAGGTCAGCACCACCATCAAAGTGGGGGCCAGCACCAGCCAGGGCTGTAGGATGATCACCGAAGCGTTGGTGGCCAGCGAGAGCATGTTGCCCCAAGAGGCATCCGGCTGTTGGATCCCCAACCCGATGAGGCTCAGCACCGACTCTGCCGCAATGTAGCCGGGCACCGCCAAGGTTGCCGAGATCACCACATAAGTGGCTGTCTGGGGCAAAATATGCCGCACCAGCAGATACAGGGATCCAGCCCCGGCTACCCGCGCTGCCTGCACAAAGTCCCGCTCTCGCAAGGACAGCACCTGCCCACGAATCACCCTGGCTAGGCCCGCCCAACCGACAAAAGAGAGGATCACCACAATCACCAAGAAGCGCTCGGCATTGCTGAAAGGCACCCCGGTCAGCGGATTCACCTGCAACACCGCTGCCAGCGACACCAGCAGATACAGCGTCGGAATCGACATCAACACCTCTGCCAAGCGCATCAGGAGCGTATCCACCCAGCCCCCAAAGTAGCCGGATATGGCCCCCACCAGCAGGCCAATGGGGAAAGAGATGCCAATGCCCACCAAGCCGATAAACAGGCTGACGCGCCCGCCATAGACCAAGCGACTGAAATAGTCCCGACCTTGATCATCGGTGCCCAGCAGGTGTAGCCGTGCCACAGAGGGCTCTTCGCCGATTGGGGATCCCACTTGTCCTGCTTCTGCAACAGGCCGCAGCGGGACGGTGCCGAACAGATGCCGATTGGAGGGGATCAACCCCAACCAACGGTAGGGAGTACCGGCCACAAACAAGCGGATCCCGGCTGGACGGCTGGTATCCACCAAGAGCGGGCGTTCTCCCGTTTCCAGATCCACTGGCCCCTGGCGGGTTGGATAAACGTGGGGCCCAATCCAAGCGCCCGATTCATCCCAAAAGTGAATGGCGGTGGGCGGCAGAAGGGATCCCCCCGGTTGAGATTCCAGTGGGCTGTAGGGGGCAACGAACTCGGCAAAAATGGCGCAGGCGTAGAAAACAAGAAGAATGTAGGCTCCTGCTTGGGCCCATCGGTTTTGGCGAAGCCGTTTCCACCACTGCATGAGGCAAAGATTCCGGTCGAGTCCAGTTGAACCAACTGCCAACGCAAATTGGCTTTCAGTGTAGCTGATCGTGTCTTGTTCCAGTTGCAGAGAGGGCTGCAAGGTGTCACCGATTCATGCTGGCAGGACGAGTCCCTTCCCCAGTCCAAGACAAGCTCAGCCTGCCAAGGAATAGCTGGGGCTGTAGAGGGCCGTCATCTCCATCCGCACCGCAGCAATCGTCTGGGGCAGCACCCCCACCAGCCGTGCCAAAATGTCATCGGGCAATTGGCTAACCAAATCCGCAGAGAAAAATTCCTCTAAGCTAAAGAGCAAAACCCGCGCCCGCTGGGCCGGCAAAGGATTGTCGGTGATTTGCTGCAGCCAACGCATCCAGTGCAGCCGCTTGGCATAGGCACTTTGCCGCTCTTGGTAGTCTTGCGGATGCAGCAAAACCACATCCCCAATGGGGACAACGCCGCCGGACTCCACATCCAAGGGCCCCCCAACAGCAGCACCCGGCCCGGCAAACTCAGCATGAAACGTCTTGCAGATGATCAGGGCGTTGTGCCGCTGGGGATCCACCATCAGCAATTGCCCACTGCTGAGGGTTCGAATCAGCTGGCCAGGCTCAACTCGCTGAACCAGACTACGGCTGGGGGGAAGCTCGCTCATAGATCTCAGGATATCCTAACCTTCCCTTGCCTTACATGGTATCTTTAACTTTCTCAGAGCTGCTTGACGCAATCTTCATACTGAGCCCTCTATCGAGACTTTGCATGAGACTTTGCATGGTGAGTATTGCCAGAGGGTCTTCTTCAGGCTGCCGCTGGGCTGAGGCTGATCTTGCCGGTAACATGGATTCTGGTGTCTCCAGCTTGGCATCGGCCGATGCGACGGGCGTAGGGGTAGCCGGCACTGTGCAGCTCTTGCAAGAGGTCTGAGGTGTAGCCGGGATCCACCGCCACCAGCAAGCCCCCGCTGGTTTGGGGATCTGCCAGCAGCAGTTGCTGCCACTCGGGCAGGGATTCTGCCTGTACCCCCTCATAGCCCTGCCAATTGCGACGAGCCGCCCCTGGAAAGATCCCCGCCTCTGCCAGCGAGAGCGCTTCTGCCAAAAACGGAATGGAAGCCAGATCCAAACTGGCCCCCACCCCCGAGCCGCGACAGACTTCCAGCAAGTGTCCCACCAGGCCAAACCCTGTTACATCCGTCATGGCGTGAACTTGCGGTCGCTGGGCCAGTTGCGAGCCGATGCGATTCAGCTGGGTCATCACCTGCAAAACTTCCGCGTAGCCTGCCGCACTGAGCTGACCCTTTTTCAGAGCGGTGGTCATCACCCCGATCCCCAGCGGTTTGGTCAGGATCAGATCGTCCCCGGCTTGGGCCGTGGCATTGCGGCGAATGTGGTGTGGATGGGCCAAACCTGCTGCCACCAAGCCGAAGATGGGCTCCGGCGAATCGATGGAGTGCCCCCCTGCCAAAGGGATCCCGGCTTCTTGGCAAACCTGGATCCCTCCGGCCATGATCCCTTGGATGGCCTGCATCGGCAGGGTATTGACCGGCATGCCCAAAACCGCCAAAGCCAGAATGGGAGTGCCCCCCATCGCGTAGACATCGGAAAGGGCATTGGTCGCCGCGATCCGACCAAAATCCACCGGCTCATCCACAATCGGCATGAAGAAGTCCGTGGTCAAAATTAGGGCTTGGTGGTCGTTTAGTTGATAGACAGCCGCATCATCGCTGGTTTCAGCTCCCACCAACAAAGCCGGATTTGGGGATAGCAGGGGCACATCCCTGAGAATTTGTTGCAGCAGGGCCGGGGCAATTTTACAGCCGCAGCCACCGCCGTGGGAGTACTGGGTGAGGCGAATGGGAGCATCCATAGATTCAAGAAAAGGGAAAAAACATCAGCTGACTTTACTGTAGCGGCATCTGCAGGCAGTCGAGAAATGGACACGCTGAGTTAAGGTTAAAGGGATCCCACTATCCATAGCGTTGCCATGTCTTTTGTTCCTTTGCATCTCCACAGCGAATACAGCCTCTTGGATGGTGCCAGCCAATTGCCGCGTTTGGTCGAGCAGGTGGTCGCTATGGGTTTGCCGGGGCTGGCCCTGACGGATCACGGTGTCATGTATGGGGCGTTAGAGCTGGTGAAACTGTGTAAAAGCAAAGGGATTACTCCAATCATCGGCAATGAAATGTATGTAATCAACGGCGATATCCGCGACAAAAGCCGCAAGTACCCCAAGTATCACCAAGTGGTTCTGGCCAAAAATACCCAGGGCTACAAAAACTTAGTGAAGCTAACCACCATTTCCCATCTACATGGCATTCAAGGGAAAGGGATTTTCTCTCGCCCCTGCATCAACAAAGAGTATTTGGTGCAATACAAAGAAGGGCTGATCGTCACCAGCGGCTGCTTGGCAGGAGAAGTGCCTCAAGCTATTTTGCAGCGGCGGCCAGAAATTGCCCGTGAAGTTGCCGCTTGGTACCAAGAGCAGTTTGGGGATGATTATTACATCGAGATTCAGGATCACGGTTATCAAGAAGATCGCTTTGTCAATGTGCAGTTGGTGCGCATCGCCCGCGAATTGGGGATCCCGATCATCCTCACAAACGATAGCCATTTTATTTCCTGCTGGGATGTAGAGGCCCACGATGCTCTGCTCTGCATTCAAACAGGCAAATCCCTTACTGAAAAAAATCGCCTTCGCTACACCGGAACCGAATACCTGAAAAGCCCAGAAGAGATGCGCCGTCTCTGCCGTGACCATTTGGAACAGGAGGTGATTGACGAGGCCATCGCCAACACCCTGAAGGTGCTGGAAAAGATCGAGGGCTATGACCTATTTGGGGAAATGCACATGCCCGACTACCCGGTTCCACCGGGCCATTCTGCCGATAGCTATCTCACAGAATTGGCCTGGCAGGGGCTGGCGAAGCGCTGCGGTGTTGCTCAGCCGGATCAGATCCCCCAAAACTACCAGGAGCGCCTGCGCTTTGAGCTGAACATCATCCAACAAAAGGGCTTCTCCAGCTATTTCCTGGTGGTCTGGGACTACGTTCGCTATGCCCGCGAGCAGGGGATCCCGGTGGGGCCGGGGCGAGGCTCGGCAGCAGGATCCCTGGTGGCCTATGCCCTACAAATTACCAACATTGACCCGGTTAAATACGGCCTACTGTTTGAGCGATTTCTCAATCCAGAACGTCAATCGATGCCGGATATCGATACGGATTTTTGCATCGAGCGGCGGGGAGAGCTGATCGACTATGTGACCCGCAAATACGGCCAAGAGCGAGTCGCCCAGATCATCACCTTTAACCGCATGACCTCTAAAGCCATTCTCAAAGATGTCGGTCGAGTCTTAGACATTCCCTACTCAGAAGCCGACAAAATGGCGAAATTGATCCCGGTATCCCGAGGCAAGCCCGCAAAATTGGAAGAGATGATTGGCGAGGATACTCCCGCTCCAGAGTTCAAAGAAAAATACGAGAAAGACCCAACCACCCACCGCTGGATCGAGCTGGCACGTTTGTTGGAGGGCACCAACAAAACCTTCGGGGTTCACGCTGCCGGTGTGGTGATTGCTAAGGATCCCTTAGATGAGATCGTGCCTCTGCAGTACAACAATGAAGGCCAAATTATCACCCAGTACTCGATGGAAGATATCGAGTCTTTGGGCTTGCTGAAGATGGACTTTTTGGGTCTGCGCAACCTGACGATGATTCAGCGGGCAGTGGAACTGATCCGAGAACACAATGGCGTCAATATAGATCTGGATAACCTACCCCTAGACGACAAGAAAACCTACCAGCTTTTGGAAAAGGGAGAGCTGGAAGGGATCTTCCAACTGGAATCTTCTGGCATGAAGCAGGTGGTGCGGGAGCTCAAACCTTCCAACCTGGAAGATATTTCTTCAGTATTGGCCTTGTACCGGCCAGGCCCATTGGATACGGGAATGATCCCCGACTTTATCGATCGCAAGCACGGTCGCAAACCGGTAACCTATGCCCACGAACTCCTCAAGCCCATTCTTCAGGATACCTACGGAGCCATCCTCTACCAGGAACAGATCATGCGCATTGCCCAAGACATGGCCGGATACACCTTAGGCCAAGCCGATCTGCTGCGGCGAGCGATGGGGAAAAAGAAAGTCTCCGAGATGGAGAAACACCGCGAGCAATTTGTGCAGGGGGCAGCCAAGCGAGGTGTAAGCCAAGAAGTTGCCACAGAATTGTTTGATCAAATGGTTGCTTTTGCCGAGTATTGCTTCAATAAATCGCATTCTACTGCCTATGGGTTGATTACTTTTCAAACAGCTTACCTCAAGGCCAATTACCCAACGGAATATATGGCAGCCTTGCTCTCTTCTGTGGGGGGAGATCAGGACAAGGTACAGCGCTACATTACCTATTGCTTGTCAATTGGGATCCAAATTCAGCCGCCGGATATCAACCGTTCTGGAATGGACTTTACTCCCCAGGGATCCAGCATTTTGTTTGGTCTGGGGGCAGTGAAGAATGTAGGGGAGGGGGCCATTCAAAACATTTTGGCTGCCCGTCAAGCTGATGGCCCCTTCACCTCTCTGGCGGATTTTTGCCAGCGGGTGGATCTGCGCATTGTTAACCGTCGTGCCCTGGAGGCCCTGATTTGTGCGGGCGCTTTTGATTGTATTTCTGGAAATCGTAAACAACTAATTGCCGATTTGGATCCCATCCTCAGTTGGGCAGCGCAGCGAGCCAAGTCCAAAGCCATCGGCCAAGCCAGCTTGTTCGATCTACTGGGGAGCAATAGCAGCGCCGGCAATGGATTTGTGGAGGCTCCGCGTGGGCCGGCTACTGAAGATTTTCCACCTCAGGAAAAGTTGAGGCTAGAACGGGAGCTGCTGGGGTTTTATGTCTCGGATCATCCGCTGCGGCGCATTCAGGAGCAAGCGCGGCTGCTGGCCCCTGTAAACCTAGCTGACTTGGGCGGCTGCGCAGCCGATGCCTCTGTGGGCGTTCTCGCCCTGGTGACTGCCATTAAAAATGTCACAACCAAGAAAGGGGATCGCATGGCCATTTTGCAACTGGAAGATCTCACCGGCAGTTGTGAAGCAGTGATCTTCCCCAAAACCTATGAACGTTTGCGCGGTTGCCTGGAGGTGGATCAACGGCTGTGGGTCTGGGCCAAAGTGGATCAGCGGGATGAACAGGTGCAACTGATTGTGGAAGATTTACAACCGATTGAATCTGTTAGTTGGGTAACGGTGGAGATCCCTCTCGACTCTGCTGGGACACTGGAGGATCGATATCGTTTACAAACCTTGATCGCCCGCCAACGCTCGGAAACCAAAGAAGAAAATCGCATTCCCGTGGTGGCTGCCATCACCGCCCATCCCCATACCCTTTGGGTGAGAATGGGATCCCAATTTTGGGTTAACAATGCCCAAGCCGCCGTTGAAGCCCTGCGTCAAGCCGGCTACACCGCCCGCAGCGAATCGCTGCTCTCTCCATAGGCATGGCAGAGAAAGCTCCGGCAGCAGCAGGAGAAATTCAACGGAGCTGTTTCTCAAGCCAAGCCCGCAACTGGCTCACCGTCAGCCGAGGGGAAGGACGTGGCAAAGGTCGCTCGGGATCCCCTGCCAGGGTGAGCACGGGAACTTCCAGTTGGTATTGCTCCCACCAACTCGGGTTGGAGGTGATGTCGCGGACTTCCAGATCACGGATTTCGGGGATCTGCCGCAACTTCTCCACCAAGCTCTCGCAGAGGTGGCAGCCGGGTTTGCTGTAGAGAATCAGGGGGGGCCAAGGCACAGCGGATCCCTAGCGGGTGACGGTGCAGGCCAGCCGACGGTGTTGTAGGGAAGGCATCTGCCGCCTGACCAACTGGAAACGCTCTGGGTTAATTTCAGCAATGGCCACCCCCGGTTTTTCGCCACCCGCATCCGCCAAGATAGTCCCCCAGGGGTCCACGATCATGGCATGGCCGTGACACTGTCGCCGCTCGTAGTGGGTGCCCACCTGGGCGGGGGCTATCACGTAACAGGTGTTCTCAATGGCCCGGCATTGCAGCAAAACCTGCCAGTGATCCCGACCCGTGTAGGCCGTGAAGGCGGCAGGGATGAGCAAAATCTGGGCTCCGCGATCCACCAGGGATCGGTACAGCTCTGGAAAGCGTACGTCGTAGCAGACCGACAAACCGAGGTTCCCCAGTTGCTCTTGCTCGCAGGTGACCACCTCATCTCCGCTGACCACCGTGTTCGACTCGCGGTAGGTATTGCCGTCGGGCAGATTGACATCGAACAGGTGGATTTTGCGATAGCGGGCCAGCTCTTTGCCGTCAGGGCTGTAGAGGGCAGCGGTATTGTAAACTTTGCCCTGCCCGTCCGGCACAGGATACCCTCCTCCCAAAATAAATACTTGGTAACGCTGGGCCATCTTGGCCAAAAACTCCTCCGCCCGCTCCGCAATCTCAGGAGCAAGGCGGGCTTTCTCGGCTTCCGGCCCCATGAAGGCAAAGTTTTCTGGTAGCGTCACCAGCTCGCATCCCTGGCGCACTGCAAAGTCGATCCACTCTTCCGCCTGCTGCAAGTTGCTGGCCAGATCGGGAATGCTGGTCATTTGAATGGCGGCTGCCAGATAAGAGCGCATAGACGGAAACTCCAAAGGATGCTAAAGGGGATCCGGCCGGCTAGCCGACCAGATGCCACCAGCCCAAGGCAGGCCCCACAAATCGGATCACAACCCAAACAATCGCCAGCAGAATAATGCCTGCCCAAGCACCACGGGTTGTCCAATTGTAGATGGCGCGAGCTTGCCCTTTGGTGAGGGGAATGTCTTTGAGGTTGGGAAACACCAGCTCTTGGTCGGGATCTTGGCTGATGCGGGTTTTACGGCGCTTCGCTTCGCCCATGGGGTGGCCTCCAAGTTCTTCGCTGGGGTGGCGACTTTTATCTTAAGGTTTTCTGTCTGGGTCACAAGACTGGGTGGATATCAATCTGCATAATAATCGCCTATTTACGCCATCAGGCCACGCCAATCCATGGGCCTGCCGATGCTTTCCCTAGCCGGAAATCCACAAGGGGGATCCCTGGTGCTCTTGGGGACGATTGCCATCCTCTTCGGTAATGGCCACAGCCCGCACCCATTCTGTAGATTCAAACACCGGCGGTAGGCGCAGCTCCTGTTGGCGATTTCCTGTTTCATCCACCGGAAAAGCTGCCACGAGAACGGCCCCCGCCCTATCGGTGGTAAAGGGCGCCTCCGGTTCCAGCACCACCCACAGGGCATAGACCCGGCCTTCCGGCAAAGGCGGCAACCCTTGGGCCACCAATCGCCCTTGCAGGCGCTGGGGATCCACCTCAAGCTTGACCGAGCCGGCCAGGTTCTCCGCAGTCGGCTGCAATTCATAGGTCAACACCTCGCCAGGGATCCCTTGAGTCTGGGCTAGCTGCAGCCTGCGCCACAGGTAGAGGTTCCCCAGCCCCAAAGCGACGATCAAGCCTGCGGCCACCGCCCCCAAGCCCCGTTGCCAGAGACGGGATCCCTTGGCAATCCAGGCGGGGGTGCGCATCGGTTGGGCTGCCTGCTCCGCATGTGCCTGCAACAGAGAAGCCCGCAGGGCGGGGGGAGGTTGCTTTTCCTCCACGCCGTAGGCTGTCTCCAACGCCCGTTGCAACGCTTGCAGTTCTCGGTGCAGCTCCGGGCGCAGCTTGAGCAAGGCTTCCAGCCGCTCGGCCTCTTCCGGGGAGAGATCCCCCAGCACATAGCCTGCCAGCCACAGTTGCAGTTCTTCGGGAGACACAGATTCGGCTTTCATGAGGGGCCTCCCAACAACTCGCGCAGCCGCAGCAGAGCCCGCCGAGCTCTGGCTTTGACCGTTCCCAAAGGCAGATCCAGTTGCTTGGCAATTTCCGTTTGGCTCATGCCTTCGTAATAGGCCATCTTTAAGACTTGCCGTTGACTTTCGGACAACTCGGCCAAAGCCGTTTGCACCTCGGCCACCCGTTCCGCTTGGGCCAACTGCTCCAAGGTGGGATCCGCAGCAGGACTACCCTGCAATTCCACTCTGCCCTGTTCCAGGGAGCGCTGTCGATTCCGCCAAGAGCGCAGCCGATCCAAACAGCGAGAGCGAGCCAAGATGCTCAGGTAGGTGCGCAGGGATCCCCGCCTGGGATCAAAGGAGGAACGAGCCAAGTTCAAAAAAATATCCTGGGTGAGATCTTCGGCTTCGGCAGTGTTGCCCAGCATTTTGCAGGCAATTCCGTACACCAAGCCGGCATGTCGGTCGTAGAGAATGGCCAGAGCTTGTGACCGGCCTGCTTTTAGGGCTGCAAACACCTCTGCATCGGTTTTTTCCTGCAGGGATCCCTCAGCTTTGTCACCCTCGATCTTCATGAGCGGGAAGAGGAAACGGGATGGAAAAGAGAAAGAAACTGCAGAGGCACAAGCATCGCCCAGAGTAATCCAAGCAGGGCAGCGGCTCTCATAATTTATCGTCTGCATAGGCGGAGGTCAACCCTGACTTGTGGGGAAATAGAAGGCCCAATCCTGAGCTGGGATCGGGCCACGCAAGGGATCAACTGCGGCAATGATTTCAAAAAGTTGATCCAAACCCATGAATTCAAAATGTTGATTAACGCTGATGAATCTTGATTTAGATAGGCAAATAGGAATCGGCCTTCCTAGAGGGCAGCCAAGCCAAAGAACGGCCCACCCGGCAGGGTGCCCAGGGATGTGGCCCGACCGGTGTTGAGGTCAATTCGATACAAGGTGGAGCCGCCGATGGCAAAGCCGGTATCCACTCCATCAGCAGTACGGATGTCAAACCCACCCATAGGGCCGAAGTTCACCCCCAGAGGGCCAATGGGCACCTGAACCCCATCGTTGGGGGGATTCTGCAACACCAGCAGGTTCCGTTGCCCGTCGATGTTCAGCAGCCGCGTGGATTGGGCACCCGCCACATTGTTGGTGTAGGCGGCGGCGGTGATGGCCGGCTGGGATCCCTGTAGTTCCATTGGGCCAAAGGCCAAAGGTCTATCTTGGATCACTTCGCCCGTATCCACATTGATGCGGAAGTTCTGGCCATTGGCTCCCACCAAGCGCAGCCGATCCGGAACAGGGTTGAAATCCATGCCAGAAAGCGTGCCCGCGGTGAAGGGAACCGACAGAGTGCTGGCCACGGTAGCGACACCGGTCTGCAAGTTGATGGTGTAAAGGATGCTGGTGTCGGTCAGCCCGTAAAGCAGCCGGTTGGCAGGGCGCACATCGATACCAATGAGGTTGCCGTTCACTCCTGTTACCGTCAGGGATCCCTGCACAAAGGCATCGGCAGAGCGGATAAAGGTGAGGCGATTGCCGCTGCTCAAAGCCACCAAATCCGCTTGGGAAGGCATCATCGAAGACGAAGTGCTGCTGCCGCAGCCCAAGAGAGCAAAACTGCCGGCTATCACAGAGGCTGCTACAAAGCTTGTGTGTTTGTGCATTGAACAGGCTCCTCAAAAGATCGACAAACCATCAAAACCACTGACAGACAAGCCCCCCTAAACCACAGAGCCTGTGGCTGCAAAG
The DNA here is from genome assembly GCF_054058195.1 of Thermostichus sp. OS-CIW-29. Taxonomy (NCBI): domain Bacteria; kingdom Bacillati; phylum Cyanobacteriota; class Cyanophyceae; order Thermostichales; family Thermostichaceae; genus Thermostichus; species Thermostichus sp. OS-CIW-29. The sequence continues at coordinate 78,247 of NZ_JBSSAB010000002.1, read as the reverse complement.
CGCTGCAGTGAAAACTTTTTTGCCCTCAACCCAGAGAACTCTGCGATTCCCTCTGCCTTGTACTGAAGGCAGTTGTTCTCTGCGATGGCAGCGCGTGGGGCGCGTCTGTAGAAATTACTCAACTCCTGGAAACTCGGATGCCTGGGATCCAAGCTTTTTGGCCCAGACTTTAACTGGAAGCGCTGGTGTAGAAGCGCAGGGCAAAGCGCCAGAAGAGATGGGATCCCCACAACAGCCCTGCCGCCAGCAGAGCGGATCCCAGCAGCCACGGCCATTGGGCTCGCCCCAGCAGGGTCTCCGCCGGGATGGTGGTCAAGAAAGCCACCGGCACGATGAAGGTAAAAAACACGCGGTAGGCCACCGGATAAGCCACTATCGGAAATCGTCCTGCCTCTACTAGGCCCCGCAGCACCTCGGTGACGTTGTAGATTTTGACAAACCAAATGCTGGTGGCTCCCAACATAAACCAGAGGCTGTAGAGGATGATCAGCCCCAGCAGCAGAGGCAGCAGCCCCAGAGCATAGGCCCAAGCAGGCAAATGGAGCTGGATCCCGGCGTAGAGAATCAGCAACAGGCCAAAGCCGATATCCACCAGGCCCCAGGGGGAAAACACCCTGGCCGACAGCCAAAACTGGCTGCTTATTGGCTTTAGCAAAACAAAATCCAAGGTGCCTTCCTGCACCTGCTGCACAATGCGATTGAGGTTGACGTTAAAGAGACTGGCCGACACCCCCTGCAGAATGGTGAACACCCCCAACACGATGAGGGCTTCCGGCCAACTCCAACCGCCCAGCCGGTGCCCCTGCTGGTAAAACAACGACAGCCCAAACAGAGCGGATCCCAAGCCACCCAGACTGCTGAGGCTGGCAAAGAAAAAATTGGCACGGTACTCCATTTCTGCCGCGATTGAGGTGCTCCAAAACAGCCACAATATCCGCAAATAGCGCAGCACCTTGGTTTTCTCCAATCTCAGCTTTTATCCCACTTGCGGTAACAGCGGGCGGTAATGAAATAGGGGTGAAACACCTCCAAAAAACAGCTTTGCAGCACCTGAAAGAATTGCTCTACCTTTTGCGGGTCGTCCAGGTGAAAAGGAAACTCGCCGTTAAACCCCTTGAAAAAGTACCAGTTGATCAAAAGCTTACCTGACGGCTTGAGCCAGTCGTAAAACTGCCGCAACTGCGCTGCCGGATCCGCCAGATGTTCCACCACATCGAAGCAGATGACGGTGTCAAAAAAGATCTCTTCTGGGAAGTTTTCTGGACAGTGGATGCGCTCGGTTAAGCCCAGCTTTTCCGCCCGCCATTGCACAAACTGCCGATGGATGGGGTTGATATCCCAGAAGATCACCTGATCCACCGCTGCGCAGAGGGCCGCCCCGATAGCATGGGTGCCGATGCCGCCGCCAAAATCCAACACCAACCCGCGGGCATGATCCGCCACCAGGCGTAAGGTATCGCCGATGTAGTCGGTGCTGCTCAGGTGCCAAGCCGCCAAATCCAGCAGATAGGCGGATCTCACCTGATCCCGATAAAACGCATCTGCCCGATCCCAGCCAAAGTCTCGCCGGCCCAACTCCGCCAATTGCTGCTGCCCTGCCCGCAGTTTCTCCCGCAGATCGGCAGCCCCAAGGCCCAGGAAGGATCCCAGATGGGCTTCTAGGTCAAAGGCATTTTGCCAGTAGCCGCTCAGAGCAGGTGGGATGGGGGGCACAGGAGGATTCAGAAGACTGGTTGGGTTGGCTTAGGCAACAGTGAAATCCTCTTCCTCTGGCTGAGCCAGGTTTTCCGGGTTCGGCTCCGTGTCTTTATTAAAATCAAAGGTGGATGGGGATGTAGAGCTAGCAGCATCCAGAGGCTGCAATAACTTGGCTAGGGTTTCCGGGCTGAGTCGATCCGTTGTCTCCACAATTGCTGTTACGTTCGGCCCAAACCTTATCTTATCTAGGAGCTGAAGGCGATGGGACAAAACCCGTTTTCCGTTGACGAATAGGCCATTGGTGCTGGGCCTGGATCCCGGACTGCCATCGAATACCATGTAGCTGTACTGCAGGGATCCCTGTGCAGTTGGCCCTGAACCTGGAATGCGGATGAGGGAAGCGTGTTTCCGAGAGACGCAGGGATCGTAAAGGCGAATATGATTGTCTTTAGACCGTCCCACTGAGTAATAGATACTATCCAGAACAACCCCCCTCTGCCCCAATCGATCCCTGAAGATCAAGACCCAGTGAACAGGGACAGGCTGAGTACTGCAGCGAGCAGAAGAGGCCATGATGAATCAAGCTGCACCTAGAGTCGCTGGTGTCAACAAAAGGGAAACTCAATGAAGGTGGGTAGTCACTTAGCTCTTAAAGGCCAAAGCAGCAGCTGCTTTCCCCATTATAAGTAGCCATCCCCCTGAGTCCAAAAGCCCAAGCTCAGCTAGGAGTAGGGGTGTTGCCGAAACAGAAACCGGCCCAGAAAACCCATTCTTATTGGTCTAAGATGCATCCAGAGTTACCCCGTTTTGGGGAAGAACCCTGAGAGCTCAACTCTCGGCAGGCTGGCGAGCAGTCTAGCATGCCCAAAGTCTTTTAGACTAGAGCGCAGGGAGGTAGGTTGCAGGTTTGGCTTGGACAGGAGATCATAGAGTTTCGTCGAAACCCAAAGCTCCCATTGACAGCGTGACGGTGGAACACAAGCACATTCAGTTAGACAGTCGGCCCGTTGGCCTGAACACAGCCACCGGTACCATCAAAGCCCAGTTGGACTTGCTACTGCTGGGGCTGGAGTCCCTGAGCGGAGAAAGTTCCGAAGCGGTTCTGGCCGCAGCCAAAGCCCTCAACTTGGAAGAGCAGATTGGCGATCGGGTGACCCTCTGGCGACTGCGCAATGCTAACCCCTTGCGCCGCAGCAGCGGTGGGCGCAAAAAGGTGGATATCGAAGAGGCCCGCGCCCTGGTGATGGTGATTGCCTATCTGGCTGCTCAGCAACAAGCCCGTATCCGCAGCACCTTGGAGCAACTGGAAGCCGCTGTCGATCAAGAGCTCAGCCCCTTCCGTCAGCCGCTGGTGGGAGATTACTTGGATGAATTCCTCTCTCACTACCGCAGCCGCATGGTGGATGGGGACGTGCGCGATGAGAATAGCCTCACCGAGCTGGCCCTGCGCATCTTGATTGAGCTGATGTTCTACAGTAGCCCGAAAGGCGCTCAGCGCCTGTGGAAAGCCTTGCTCAGCCGTCCTGAGATGGATTTGCCTGCCGGCAGCGATCTGGAAGAAGAGGGGGTAGCCCACAGCTCCGGCCCCGATGCCTCACCCTCTTCTTGAGGCAGTTTTGTCAATTATCGCCTCTGTAGCCCTCTACCCGTGTTGTTCGCCCGCAGTTGCCATGCCCAACCTTACCCTGGTTAGCCACACCTATCAACAGCCCACTTCTACGCTGACTGTACGGGGAGAAGCCCCTGCCGATTCCAATTCTTCAGACTCCTCTGCAACGCCGCCGCTGCAAGCCATCCAGCGCAGCTTCGAGTGTCAGTTGGAGATCCGCCAGGGGGAAACGGTCAAAACTTTACACGGCGATAACGTTTGGCTCAACGATTTGATCACCGTAATCGACCGCTACGTGGGATCCCACTTGAGTGGGGAACCCAAGGGAACCTTCAGCGGTACCGTGGCCATCCGTCCGCTTGATTTTATTTTTCATCGTCTCACGGTGCGCCAAGGGGAAGATCGCATCGCGCAGGTGGATTTGTCGATGACGCAGTTGTACGACCTGCTGGAGAACCTCTCCCGGGTGGCCGACGATATTCCCCAACTGGCCAATCTGGGAACTCCGGTGACGCGGGCTTGGTATCGACAGCCCACTGGGATCGCGGCCCTGCTGGTGGGAGGGATCGCAGTTGTGGCCGGTGTTGGGATCTGGGCCAGTCGCCCCCCTAGGGATCCCACAGCTTCCCCTTCCCCGCAAGAGCAGCTCACCATCCCTGCCTTGACGGGTCAATCGCAGCCTTTGGCCACATCCCTCCAAGAATCTGACCCCACAGCGGGAAGAGAGGCAGCAGGTGCGGATCCCCTTTCCCGTCTGCGAGACATTTTGGCAGAGCAGTGGCAGTCTCCCCCCGATTGGCCAGAGAGCTTGGTCTACCGGGTAACGGTGGATAGGACGGGATCCCCCCTGGCCGCCGAGCCGGAGAATGAGCTTGCCCGAGAGCGCCGAGCCGAAACCCCCTTTGCCAACCTGCCCGATCTGACACCGGATCCCTTGCCAACAGGCGCCCAACAGTTCCGCGTCAGCCTAGAGCCGGGCAACCAGGTGGAAGTGACTCAGGACAGGTAGGCATCTTGACAGGCCAAGCTGGGGTGGGTCAGCACTATAGTCTACCTAGGGATGTTATCGATAGTCACTTCAGGTTAGGGTGAGACCCGTGGGCCACTGAGAACAGCTCTCTGGCCCCCTGCGTTCAACGTTTTAGGTGTTGGGTGCATTGTCCCAGTTTGAATCGAAATAACCCTACTTTCAGGGCCGGGGGATTAGAGGAAGCGATCTGACCCTGGAGGATTAAGCCGGAAAGAGAGAGACCATCCAGTTCAGACAGCCAAGGCTGCCGCCAATGCCGAGGCGCAAAGGCTCTACTGATCGCATCTGAAGGGTTTAATCGGCTTCAGACAGCTAGGGCAATGAGGACAAGAGGATAAAGTGGAAGAGTTCCCTCTATATCGGATCGCTGCCATTCCATGACTGCAACCATCGAAGTGCCCCAGCGCGGCTTACCTGTCACCATCATCACAGGCTTTTTGGGCAGTGGGAAAACCACCCTTCTCAACCACATCCTCAACAACCGGAAAGGGATGCGCACAGCGGTGCTGGTCAACGAGTTCGGCGAGATCAGCATCGATGCGGAGCTGATCGTCTCCAGCGAAGAAGACTTGGTGGAGCTGAACAACGGCTGCATTTGCTGCACCATCCGGGACGACATCGCCGAGAGTGTTTTGCGGCTGATGGAACGCTCTGACCACATCGACTACTTGGTGGTGGAGACTACGGGATTGGCGGATCCCTTGCCGGTGGCCCTCACCTTTTTGGGGCCAGAATTGCGAGATCTGACGCGGCTGGACTCAATCATCACCCTGGTAGATGCCACCAACTTTGCCCCCGATCTGTTCAACAGCAACGTGGCCTACAGCCAAATTGCCTATGGGGATGTGATTCTCCTCAACAAAATCGATTTGGTCGAGGAAGCCGAGATCGAGCGTCTGGAAAAACGCATCCGCGAGATCAAAGAAGATGCCCGCATTTTGCGCACCGTCAACAGCGCAGTTCCCCTGGAGCTAATCTTGGATACCGATTTGTTTCAGGCCAGTTCCTTGCCCCAAGAAGAAGCCCATGATCACGACAGTCACGACCACCATGACCATGAGCACGATCATGACCACCACCACTCCCATCACAGCCACATCGAGGCTGACGGCTTTAACTCCCTAGCCTTTGAGAGCGATCAGCCCTTCTCTTTGGATGCTTTCCAAAATTTTCTCAACGAGTTGCCCGATGCAGTCTTTCGTGCCAAAGGGGTGTTGTGGTTCGAGGAAAGCCCAGAGCGACATATCTTTCACCTCAGCGGTCGGCGCTATACCCTCAGCAGCGATGAGTGGCCTCGCCAGCCCAAAAACCAGTTGGTGCTCATCGGTCAGCGCCTCGATACAGCCCAGCTGCGGAAAAAACTCCAAGCCTGTCTTGCCCGCCCGGCCACGTGGGGTCAAGGGTTTGGTCGCTGAATCAGGACTTGGCGGCAGTCCAGGCTAAAGAAAGTCGGGCTACATTCCAGCACCCTCGATCATAAACCCCTGAGGTGATGGCGCACCCTCCATGTCCGACATCTTCGTGATGATCCGCAACCAGGCCAACAACGCGCTCACCTCCATCGATGGGATCCCTTTTCTCAGTTTCCTGGAGCGAGAGGGGCAGTTGATTGCAGAAGAAACCATTGAGTTGATCTATGCGGACGCTGGATTTGATGACCTGCCAATTGGAGAATACACTGTGGGGGTACGGCATGAACGGGTGGAACCCCCGAAAGCCACCTGCCCGGTCAGTATTACCTCTGAGGACGAGGTTGTTTTGGTAACATTTGTTTACCTTGAGCCCGAGCGGGTTCTGCTGACTATTCACGTCTCTGTGGAGAAGAGGTTGTAGCCATGACTGTCAAGGTCATCCCATCGCGCTCGATCAAAGCCTTTCGCTATCGGGTGTTTTGTTTGGGACAGGATCTCTGGAATGCCCGGGATCCGATTAGCCGTGCCAACCTTGCTCTGCAACTGGCGGATGCCGCTACGACTTTGGCCCGAATGGAAGTCCAAGCCGCTCAGCCCTTCAGCTCAAGCCCTTCCTATTCCCTGCCGGAAGCTGGCCATAGGTAGCCATCGATCCAGCCGGGAATCGAGGCCAGACGCAAGGGATCCCGCCTACTCCCACTCGATGGTGCCAGGGGGCTTGGAGGTGATGTCGTAAACCACGCGGTTGATGCCGGGCACCTCATTGACAATGCGGTTGGAAATGGTGGCCAAGAGATCGTAGGGAACTCGCGCCCAATCGGCGGTCATACCGTCTTCGCTGGTAACCAGCCGCACCACCACCGGGCAGGCATAGGTGCGCTTATCCCCCATCACCCCCACCGACCGCACCTCTGGCAGCAGCACGGCAAAGGCTTGCCAAAGTTTGGGATAGTAGCCGGAGCGGTTGATCTCCTGCCGCACGATCATGTCCGCTTCTCGCAGGGTTTCCAGCCGTTCTTTGGTAACCTCGCCTACAATGCGGATGGCCAGCCCCGGCCCCGGAAAAGGATGGCGGCCAACAATTTCTTCCGGCAGACCCAAAGAGCGGGCCAGTTGCCGCACCTCGTCTTTGAAGAGCTTGCGCAAAGGCTCTACCAGCTTAAAGCGCAGATTTTCGGGCAGGCCGCCGACATTGTGATGGCTTTTGATCTTGACGGCAATGCGTTCTCCGGTAACCGGATCCACATGGGTATTGGCAGACTCGATCACGTCTGGGTAGAGAGTGCCTTGGGCTAAGTACTCAAAAGGACCCAGCCGCTGGGATTCTTCCTCAAACACGCGAATAAACTCTGCCCCAATTCGTTTGCGTTTTTCTTCGGGATCGGTAACCCCCTGCAACTGCCGGAGAAACCGCTCCTGGCCATCCACGTAGTGGACGGGAATGTGAAATTGCTCTTGGAAAAGGCGCAGCAGCCGCTGGGGCTCGTCCTTGCGCATAAACCCTTGGTCGATGAACACGCAGGTGAGCTGGTCGCCGATGGCCTTGTGCAGCAGAAAAGCCAAAGTAGAGCTGTCTACCCCCCCCGAGAGGGCCAACAGCACCTTCTTATTGCCCACACGGGCACGTACCTCTCGAATGGCTTCCTCTAGAAAAGCTGCCGTTGTCCAGGTGGGCTCGCAACCGCAGATGTGATAAACAAAGTTGCGGATGAGAAAGGCGCCAGCCTCTGAGTGGGCCACCTCCGGATGAAATTGCACCCCGTAGAGACGACGCCTTGGATCGGCAATGGCGGCACAGGGGGTGTTGTCGGTAGAGGCCAAGGTGTGAAAGCCCGGCGGCAGTTCGGTAACCGAATCCCCGTGGCTCATCCACATGATGCTGTTTTCCGGCAGGTTGGTGAGCAGGTCGGTGGGATCCAAAATGTGCAGAGCGGCACGGCCATATTCCCCCTTCTGGGCTGCCTCCACCTTGCCCCCCAACTGCTGCACCATGAGTTGCATGCCATAGCACACCCCCAGAACCGGGATCCCTAGGTTCCAAATCTCGGGGTCACACACCGGAGCGCCTGGCTCATACACCGAGTTGGGGCCCCCGGAGAGGATAATGCCCTGCGGTTGCAGTTGCCGCAGTTGCTCAGCAGTGGTGCGATAGGAAAGGATTTCCGAATAGACGTGGGTTTCGCGAATGCGGCGGGCAATCAGCTCAGAGTACTGGGATCCAAAATCGAGAATGACGATCATCTGGCGCTGCACTTCGAGGGGGGAAAGGCCGGAACTGGGAGGAGATGCAGAAGGGATCACAAAACCTGGCACAGTGCACAATAAAAAAGCCGGTCCAAGAGACTAGCTTGGCTATGGATACGATGGATACGAAAGAAACATTAAGGGCTCTTCCATGGTAACAGGGGTGGAGAGCTTGCACGCGGCTGCCTGCTCTAAAAAGCCTCTGTCAGGCTTGCCGAGAAAACAGCGCTTCTCGGAGGAGTCTCGCCGAAAAACCGCCTGATGAGCCCCTGAAAAAGCTGGCCACCGGCTGGGCATGACTCCCGCCAACAACGCAATACAGAAGCCAGATGACCTAGCAAAGTTAAGACTTATGATCGTGAAGGAGCGCTCCAGGCCGGTGGGGGTATTGGTAGGGATCCGCAGTGCCATTTTTTTATGTCGATTGTTGCCGAGTCCTTTCAAACCTATCTGCGCCGCCGCCGTCGTCTTCTAGCCCGCCGTCTCAAGCGACAGCAGGGCTGGGTCGTGGTTTTGGCTCTGCTGGCTTTGTACTTGCTCAGTTGGGATGCGCTGGGCGAAGATGGGTCACTATCGCACCTGTGGAGGGGACAACCCCTGTGGCTGGTGTTGATCCCGCTGTTGGGGGGAGGGCTGTACAGCTTGGGCGCGGGGCTCCTCTGGATGCTGGGGCAGCGCCGACTTCCCCAGGGATCTGCAGGTTCTGCGCAGCTTTTGGCCCAGATGATCAGCTTGCCCCACTTGGCTTTGGCTGCCCTACTCTGGCTGGGGTTAGCCGTTTGGGGAGAGCATCTTCTGCCTTTCCTGGCACGGCAAAAGCCCCAATTGTTGGCGGGCCTGTTCGTCAGTTGGCTGCTGGCTCAGGGGTGGAGTTTTCTGCAAACGGGGTGGGTGGTGGAGGCTGGGCAACTGTGGGCCGACTACCTGCAGGAGCTGCGCGGTTCTGTATTACAGCCTTGCTACCAGCGCCTGGAAGCCTGTCGTCGCTCGCTTCATCTTTACCACGCCATTTGGCAAGACCTGCAACTGGAAGAACTGGAGGCCCAGCACCTGATTCAACTGTTGTCTGAGTCGTTGCTGCCGCTGACCCTGCCGCTCAAGGTCTATGCTCAGCGGGTTCACCATTGCTGTCAGCAGTTGGCAGCCCTGCTGGCGCAAATGCAGGAGCGGGTAGAGCGGTTGGAGCAGGTGCTTTTGAATGTAGAGCTGGAGTTGGCCTCTCATCAGTTGCTTCAGGCTCAGCCTCAGCCGATCAACTTGCTGGCGGAAGATTGGGCCAGCTGTCAGGAGCTGGATTTGCAGGAGTTGGTTTGCTTAAACCAAGAGCTGCTGGGCACCGACCGTTCTTTGCAGGGCTTGACCCAAGAGCTGAAAGGCTGGGCCGACAGAGCCATCCCCGCTGGATTGAAACTGGGATCCCTGGGATGAAGAAGGCTGACGCTTCTTCCTCTGAGCCTCCAGAGCTCAAGGCCCTGTGGGAAAGCTGGCTGGCGGATCTGGGTTGGCAGCCTTCTGAACAGCAGCAGCAACAACTGCAACAGCTCTATCCGCTGGTGATGGCCGGAAACCGAACCCAGAACCTGACCCGCATCACCGATCCCATCGACTTTTGGGAGAAACACCTGTGGGATTCGCTGCGGGGCCTACGCCTGCTGGGATCCTGGGAGGCAATCCAAGCTCAACCCTGGCGGGGGATCGACATCGGCACCGGGGCAGGGTTTCCAGGGATCCCGGCCCAAATTGCCCTGCCCCAAACCCGCTTTACCCTGCTGGACAGCACCCAACGCAAGATTGCCTTTGTACAGGACACCTTGCAAAGGCTCTCCCTCACCCAAGCGCGGGCAGTGGCTCAGCGGGCCGAAATTTGGGGGCAAGACCCGCAGGAACGGGGCAGCTATGATATTGCTCTGGCCAGGGCCCTGGCCTCGGCGGAGATCTGCGCCGAGTATTGTCTGCCACTGCTCAAGGTGGGGGGACGCGCCATCCTCTATCGCGGCCATTGGACCGAGGCAGAAGCCCAAACTTTGGAGCAGGCCCTTGAGCTCCTGGGCGGAAAACTGATCCATGTAGAAGCCTTCACCACACCCCGCAGCCGTGGGGTGCGCCACTGCCTACTGCTGGAGAAAGTAGCCCCCACGCCGCCTCCTTATCCCCGCTCTCCCGGCACTCCCAAACGCCAACCGTTGGGCCAAAGCAATCGCCCATGAAGGTTAGGATCCTGAGTTTCCATCTTGCTACAAAAGCTTCTCCCAATTCTCGGACAAAAAGCTGGAAGGATGGCTTTGCAAATGCCATTGGGAAGACTAAGATGTGGTTGGCATGAGGTTCGGATTGAGCGAATGGTTTAACCAGGTGAGCCTCCGAACTGAACGCTAAAGGGTAAGGTTCGGAGTTTGCTACACCATGACCATTTTTGTAGGTAATTTGTCCTTCAAGGCCAGCGAAGAAGACCTGCGGCTTGTGTTCGCCGAATACGGCACCGTTAAGCAAATTAAGCTGCCGGTGGATCGGGAGACTGGCCGTAAGCGAGGTTTTGCCTTTGTGGAACTGGAAAACGAAGCCGATGAGCAAAAGGCCATCGACGAGCTGGACGGTGCTACTTGGATGGGCCGGGATCTGAGGGTCAACAAGGCGTTGCCTCGGCAGACCAGCGCAGGCGGTCGGGATGGCCGCTCTTCCCGCTTTTGAGTTAACATGCATCTACCCTTCCTCAGATGAGGTTTGAGCCAGGGATCCCAACCCGCGATCCCTGGTTTCTAGCGCGTTCCTGAGAACACTCTGCCCAGAAAGGCCAGGCTAAACCAGGCGGAGGCCACCAGGACGATGGCTGGGCCGGAGGCGACGTTGAGGTAGTAGCTGGCGTACATCCCCAGCAGGCTGGCGCTCACCCCAAATAGGGATCCCAACAGCATCACCTGGTGCAATCGAGGCACCACCAGATAGGCGGTTGCCGCTGGCGTGATCAGCATGGCCAACACTAAGAGCACGCCCACTGCCTTCATGCTGGCCACCAACGTCAGGGAAGTGAGCACCATCAGCCCCCACCCCAGCCGCTCGGTGGGCAGGCCGGCTGCTTTGGCCCCCAAGGGATCGAAGCTGTAAAAGGTCAATTCCTTGAAGAAGAGGGCCACTAACCCCAACACCAAAAGGGTGATGCCCACCACTGTCAGCACATCGACAGCATTCACCCCCAGGAGGTTGCCGAAGAGGAAGTGGTTGAGATCGATGCGAGCCCGCCGTTGGATCAAAGTGATCAACAGGATCCCCAAGGCAAAAAAGGCCGAAAAGACGATCCCCATGGCTGCATCCGGCTTGAGGGGGCTGGCGGAGCGGATCCATTGAATTAAGAGGGCGCTGAGGAGACCGGCCACGAAGGCTCCCACAAACAGGTTAAGGCCCAGCATGTAGGCAATGGCCAGGCCCGGCAGCAGCGAATGGCTGATGGCATCCCCCAGGAGGGCCAAGCTTTGCACCAGCAGATAGCTGCCCACCACGGCACAGAGAATGCCGACGGCCACCGCCACCAGCAGAGCCCGTTGCATGAAGGCAAAACTCAAGGGATCCGCCAGGCTGTGCCAGAGCCATTCCATAACGTTGTTGACCTCAAACTCTCCCTAGGCAGCTGAGTCCAGCAGCAGGGCTCGGCCATAGGCCCGCTGCAACACCGCTGGCTGCAACACCTCCCGCGGGGATCCCTGGGCAATTAAGACACGGTTGAGGAGGAGCACTTCGTCGAAGTAGGCCCGGGCCTGCCCCAAATCGTGGTGCACCACCATCACGATGTGGCCGGCATCTGCCAGCTCCCGCAACACCTGGAACAAAATAGCTTCGCTGGGCTGGTCGATCCCGGCAAAGGGTTCGTCAAGGGCGTAGATCTCCGCTTCTTGCGCCAAGGCCCGCGCCAGGAACACCCGCTGCTGTTGTCCCCCCGACAGCTTTCCAATGGGGCGATCCCGGTAGGCCCCCATCCCCACCCGCTCCAGGGCTTGAGCAGCCCGCTGCTGCCCCTTTTTCCCGATGCGGCGAAACCAGCCAGCAGCTCTCACCTGCCCCATCAACACCACATCCCACACCGTGGCGGGAAACGACCAGTCGATGGCCGAGCGCTGGGGTACATAGGCCACTTGCTCTCCCCACAGCGCTTGCCCACCGTAGCGCACTTCCCCCCGTTCCAGCGGCACCAACCCCAACAGCCCCTTGAGAAAGGTGCTTTTGCCGGCCCCGTTGGGCCCGAGGATGCCCGTGACGCGGCCCGGCGCGATTTCAGCTTGGATCCCTTGCAGCACCTGCAGGCTGCCGTAACGCACCGTCAGATCCCGCACCACCAGGGATCCCCTGGCCGGACCAAGAGGGAGAGGAGGAAGTTGCTTTTTCATTTTGTTTTCATTTTCGGTAAGTCCAGTGTACCCTAAAGGGACATCTAAACCATGAAACGATGATCAAAAGTCTTGTCTTCCTTTGGGGGCGGCGCCGTTGGGTAGCGGCCTTCGGCTTGGCAATAGGACTCTGTCTCGCTGACGGGAACGGCAGTTTTCTGGCCTTGGCCGGTTCGGGATGGGCGCGTCCCCGCGTTGTGGCTACCACTACGTTGATCGCCGATTGGGTAGAGCAGGTGGGCCAAGATCGCATCCAGCTCACCAGCCTGCTGCAGCCGGGAATGGATCCCCATGTCTACGAGCCAACGCCGGCGGATGGGGTGGCCCTAGAGCAGGCAGACTTGGTGTTCTGGAATGGCTACAACCTGGAGCCGGGGTTGATGCGTCTCATCGAAGCCACGGCCCAAGGAGCGCGGCGGGTTGCCTTGGCCGAGATCCTTGAACCTATTGTTGCCAACGAGGACGGGATCCCCACTCCCGACCCCCACGTGTGGGGCAATGTGGAAAACGTCATCCGCATGGTGGAGCGCATCGCCCAAGAGCTGGCGGAACAGGTGCCTGGCGAGGCGACCTTCTTCCAAACCAATGCTGCTGCCTATCGAGCAGAGCTGGAGGAGCTTCATGCCTGGATTGGGGAGCAAATTCAGACCATCCCCCCTCCCAACCGGGTTTTGGTGACCACTCACGATGCCTTTGCCTACTACACCCAAGCCTACGGCCTGAAAATGGGGGGATCCCTGCTGGGGATCAGCACCGAAGAACAGCCCAGCGCCCAGACAGTGGCCCGCTTAGTGGAGGAGATCCGCGCTCTGCGGGTGCCGGCTATCTTTGCTGAGACCACCCTCAACCCGGCCCTGATCCAAACGGTGGCCGCTGAAGCGGGAGTCAAGGTAGCGGAACAGGAGCTGTACTCCGATTCTTTGGGGGAAGCAGGCAGCGGTGCTGAAACCTACATCGCCATGATGCGCCACAACACCTGCACGATTGTGGTAGCCCTGGGCGGATCCCCTGACTGCTCTTGAGAAGCTGAGTCGAGGCAGGAGGTCTGAGTTTTGTATGATAGGGGCTCAGACCCTTGTTCTCTCACCTCTTCCATGCCTGCTGCCATCCATCGCCCGGCCCGCACCCTCTACTGTGGCGAAGTCCGCCCGGCCCACATTGGCCAGACCGTCACCCTCTACGGCTGGATCGACCGCCGCCGCGACCACGGGGGGGTGATCTTTCTGGATTTGCGGGATCGCTCTGGCATTGTGCAACTGGTGGCGGATCCGCAGAAAACTCCGCAGTCATATCCACTGGCGGGGGAAGTGCGCAACGAATATGTGGTGCGGGTAACGGGAACTGTCCAGCAACGGCCCCCCGACTCCTTCAACCCTCGCCTGGCCACCGGCGAGGTCGAGATCTACGCCGAACAGTTGGAAGTGCTCAGTCCAGTCGGCAAGCAGCTCCCCTTCAGCGTCTCGGGAGAAGAAGCAGAGGAAGTGCGAGAAGAGATCCGCCTGCGCTATCGCTACCTGGATTTGCGGCGGGAGCGCATGTCCCGTAACCTGCAACTGCGCCACCGGGTCATCCAGGCCATCCGCCGTTTCCTAGAAGACGAGGAGGGCTTTGTCGAGGTGGAGACTCCCATTCTCACCCGCTCCACCCCAGAAGGGGCCAGAGACTACCTGGTGCCCAGCCGCGTCAACCCCGGCGAGTGGTTTGCCCTGCCGCAGTCGCCCCAGCTCTTTAAGCAGCTGCTGATGGTGGCTGGCGTGGATCGCTACTACCAGATCGCCCGCTGCTTTCGGGATGAGGATCTGCGGGCGGATCGGCAGCCGGAGTTCACCCAGTTGGACATGGAGATGAGCTTCATGGATCAAGAAGGGATCCTGGAGCTCAACGAGCGACTGATCTGCCATATCTTCAAAACTGTCAAAGGGATCCACCTGCCCCGTCCCTTCCCGCGCCTGACCTATGCCGAGGCCATGGCCCGCTACGGCTCCGACAAGCCTGACACCCGCTTTGGGATGGAGTTGGTGGATGTTTCGGAGGTGTTTCAGGGATCCCGATTCAAAGTCTTCGCCAAAGTGCTGGCTGAGGGCGGTTTGATCAAAATCCTGCCAGTGCCCGGCGGCGATGAAAAGATCTCCAACACCCGCATCAAACCAGGCGGGGATCTGTTCAAGCTGGTCACCCAGTATGGGGCGGGCGGCTTGGCCTTTATCCGGGTGCGGCCCGACAGCCTCGATACCATCGGCGCCCTGAAAGAGAGCTTGAGCCCCGAGCAGGAGAAGCGGTTGCTGGATCTCACCCAGGCCAAGCCAGGGGATCTGTTGCTGTTTGGGGCAGGGCCGGCGGCAGTGGTGAACGAGTCTTTGGGCCGGCTGCGGCTGCACCTGGGCCAGGAGCTGGGTTTGATCCCAGAGAACGCCTTGAATCTCCTCTGGATCACCGACTTTCCCATGTTTGAGTTCAACGCCGAAGAAAATCGCCTGGAAGCCCTGCACCACCCCTTTACCGCCCCCCACCCCGACGACTTGGCCGACCTGAAAACGGCGCGGGCCCAGGCTTATGACCTGGTGTGGAACGGCGTGGAAGTAGGAGGGGGATCCCTGCGGATTTACCAGCGGGAAATTCAGGAGCAGGTTTTTCAAGCGATTGGCCTCACCCCCGAACAGGCGCGGGACAAGTTTGGCTTTTTGTTGGAAGCCTTTGAGTATGGCACCCCGCCCCACGGCGGCATTGCCTACGGCCTGGATCGGCTGGTGATGTTGCTGGCCGGGGAAGATTCCATCCGGGATGTCATCGCCTTTCCCAAAACCCAGCAGGCGCGATGTTTGCTCACCGGCGCTCCTTCCAGCGTTGAGGCGAAGCAGCTCAAGGAACTGCACGTTGCTTCCACCTATCAGCCCGGTTGAGGGAGGTATCTTCCAACGACCACGGGTGCTCGATGATTTCGGCACGGGTAACAGGGCTGCGGAGATCCAGCAGACAATATTCCTTTTCAACCAATAAGGACTTTCATTGTGGAAGCCGGGCCTTTTTAACGGGAGTTCAGGAGTGCCTGGGATCCCTTCTCCCAGCCCCAGCTCCCACCTGTGGGAGGATAGAAAGGAATACACCCCTACTTTTTTTGCCATGCTACAGCTGACGGGAAAGAAAGCCTTGGTAACCGGCATTGCCAACGAGCGCTCCATTGCCTGGGGCATTGCTCAGCAACTGCACAAAGCGGGGGCCAGCCTAGGGGTTACCTATCTGCCGGACGAGCGGGATCGCTTCAAAACCAAAGTTCGGCAACTCACGGATCCCTTGCAGCCAGATTTTCTCCTCCCCTGCGACGTGCAAAGCGATCAGCAGATCAGCGATCTGTTTCAGGGGGTAACCGAAAAATGGGGTCAGGTCGATATTCTGGTTCACTGCCTGGCCTATGTCAAAAAAGAGGAGCTGAGCGGCAACTTCAGCGATATCTCGCGGGAGGGGTTTGCCCTGGCCATGGATGTGAGCACCTACTCCCTGATTGCCCTCTGCCGGGCTGCCAAGCCCCTACTGAGATCCGGCAGCAGTGTCCTCACCTTGACCTACTTGGGAGGAGTGCGAGTGGTGCCCAACTACAACATGGCTGCCGTCACCAAAGCGGGCCTGGAAACCTGTGTCCGCTACCTGGCTGCCGAGCTGGGCCCTGCCGGGATCCGGGTGAACGCCATTTCTGCCGGCCCAATCCGCACCTTGGCCTCATCGGCCATTTCCGATTTTCATGCCATGCTGCATGCTGTGGAGGAGAAAGCTCCCCTACGGCGCAATGTCACTCAAATAGAGGTGGGCAATGTGGCGGCTTTTCTGGCCAGCGACCTGGCCAGCGGCATTACCGGCCAGGTGATCTACGTGGATAGTGGGTATAGCATCCTGGGTTTTTAAGCGCTTTGGGATCCCTTGGGGATGGCTCCGGCATGAATCGCTTCTCACCCTTGCAGCGGTTGCTGCTCACCTGGATCTTGATCGTCATCAGCGGCTGGCTGGCCATACAGGTGGGTCGGCTGTTTGGGCATTTGCTCACCACCATCCTGACAGCGGCGGTGCTGGCCTTTTTGCTCAACTACCCGGTGCAGGTGCTGCGGCGCTATCGGGTCAGTCGAGGTTTGGCGGTCACCCTGGTCTTTGCTCTCTCGGTGGTGCTGCTGGTCTTGGTGGGGATCGCCGTGGTGCCGGTCTTGGCCAAGCAAGTGGTGCAGCTGGGGGCGCGGATCCCAGAGTGGGTGGACACCTTACAAAATTGGCTCGACCAGATTAGCCTTTGGGCCGCCGAGCGCAACATCAACCTTGGCCAGACGGAGCTGGTCAATACCCTTCTCAACCGCCTGCAGGCCAGCGCCGAGAAAATTGCCGGCCAATCCCTAGATCTCCTTCTGGGTACGTTCAACCAGGTGATCGACTTGGTGCTGGTGCTGGTGTTGGCCCTCTACATGCTGCTCTACGGGGGCCAGTTCTGGCAGGGGTTGCTCAGCCTCTTCCCCAAACCTTGGGGGCCGCGCATTGGCGAAGCCCTAGCCCTCAGCTTTCAGAACTTCCTCATCAGCCAGTTGGTGTTGGGGTTCATCATGGCCCTGATGCTGGTGCCGGTTTTTGGGTTTTTGCGGGTACCTTTCGGGCTCCTGTTTGGCCTGCTGATCGGCCTGCTGGAGGTCATCCCCCTGGTGGGGGGGGTGATTGGCATTGGGGCGGCGGCGGTGTTGCTGGCCTTTCAGGACATTTGGCTCAGCCTTAAAGTGGTGCTGGTTTCCCTGATCGTGCAGCAGGTGAAGGATCGGGTCATCGCCCCCCGCCTGATGGGAGAGCTGATCGGGCTAAATCCAGTGTGGATCTTGATTGCCCTGTTGGTGGGGGCGCAACTGGGGGGCATCCTGGGCGTGATCGTCGCCATTCCCCTCAGCAGTGTGGTGAAAAGCCTTTACGAGATCGCCCGCTCTGCCGACCTGGCCGCCGAAGATGAGTTGGGTTCCGGTGTAAAAGGATCCCCGCAAGGGCTCCGTCCGAGTAGCGCCAACGGCGAACCCCGCCGGGATCCTACCCTGCCCAAGCCGGAGACCCAGCAGATCTAGCTGCTCCAAAAGGGAAGAGGCTCTGCCCATGCGATTCAGGCGATCGCGTTAACCGGCAGGCAAACAGAGGCTCAATCCTGGTAAGCCCAGTTGCTGGGCTATCGATGGCCACCCTTGTCCTCAGGGAGAGGGGCTGGGGGTGAGGGCCTCATCCTAGCGAATCTTGCCCTCGATAAAAGGCACCTCCAGCACTTTTTCGTGGTGGATAGGGCCGTGGCCGAAGTAGCCTCCCTCCCCAAACAGTTCGCCGTGATCGGCTGTAACCGTGATGTAGGTGTTTTTGGGAACCAGGTCGAACAGCTGTTCAAAGATCCCATCCAGGTAGCGCACCGCCTGGATCTGTCGCTGCCGTAGCTCTTCCAACTGGGCCGAATCGAAAAAGGGGATCCCGTCCTCTTCTCCTTCATCCAGCCGCTTCAACACCCCATTCACCCCCGAGATGCGGGGCCACAAGCTGGGATCCTCATCGGGCAGCGCGTAGGGATAGTGAGTTTCGCCCACGTTTAACAGGTAAAAGCTGGGGCGATCCGGCTCGAAGCGCAACTGTTCCACCATGGCCGCCATATCGTTGTGCTGGGGCATGAGGCGGTAGGAATCGAAATCCCGATTCAGCAGCGTGCTGGGGTTGAGCACCGGCATGGAGACCATGGCGTGGGTGGTGTAGCCCAGTTGATGCTTCAGCAGCGTCGGCAAATAGAGATGAGGCAGCAGATGCTTGAACTCAATGGGTTGCCGGGTGCCGAGCCGCTCGTTGTAGCGCAGATAATCTTGCTTGTAGTGCTCGGACGCAAAAACGTGGATGGGGCTGGTGTGGGGCAGCAGGCCCATGAGCAGGTTGTAATGGGCAGGGGCCGTCCAGGAAGCGTAGCTCCAGCGCTTTTCCAGAGGGCCCAACTTCAGCAAGTGCTTGGGGTTGGCCGCCAGCAGGCTGTCGAAGCGGCAACTGTCTAGGACGATGAGCAGATAGTTGTTCTGTCCCCGCGGTTCAGGGCGGGGGTCGGGCTCAGACGCAGGAGCGGCAGACGATTTCCACCAGTTTAGGAATCCCATCCTTCCTCCTCCTCGTCGGCGTAGGGCCGCTGGACAATCCGCCAGTTGGGAGCTGCTGCCGCATCGTCGTCCTCAGGAGCGGGATCGCGAATGCGTTCCGGCGGGATATTGGAATAGGAATAGCGGCCTGCTTGGGGATCCGGCTCGTACTCCGGCAGATCTTGGGGCAAATAGTGGTCGGGGGGAATCAGCTGGGCTTCCAAAAAGCGAACTCGGTCGCTCAACTGAGTTAACTTACGGATGGCCTGTCGCTGGAACACCCGGTCGTGCAATCGCCAGGAGCCTACATACAAAAATCCCAGCCCCATCCCTGCCCCATAAGAGGCCAATAGCACCAACGATAGAGGAAGCGGGGATCCCGATTGCCCACCCACCACAACCCTTGCCGGGGATCCCCAGTTTTGGATGAGGAGAACGAGCAGGCTCAAGATCCACAAGCCCAGGAGTATGAAGCGAAGGTTTCTGATCGCGTTAGCGGGACGAAATTCTTGCATGGCCTCAACCCTACCCTTTATTAGGCTACCATTCTTCCCTTTCTCCACTGGCCTGGCAGCAAAGACGCTGGAAGCTCAAGCGGAGTTGTTCTCAACAGCCATTAGCCCTCTCCCTAAGGCGCGCTTCAGGGAGACCCCGGGGCGGAAAAAGTCGTTTCTAGCCGCCTGTATCTCTCCTCCAGGAGAAGGACTTGGACTGTTGAAGCTCGCTGCAGGAGCAGGTTTGCGGGTATGGGCGGTACAAGATTCGAACTTGTGACCCCTTCCGTGTGAAGGAAGTGCGCTACCACTGTGCTAACCGCCCGCAGATACCACTCTAGCAGCTATCGACTAGAGCAGGATCTCTATATTACCACGTCAGCGATTGAGCCAGAGGATTCGGATCGGCATGGGAGATGGCTAGAGATAGCCGGGATCCGGCCTGAGGGCTACAGTAAGGGTCAGGGAGCTGTGGGGTGCTATGGCCTACTCACCGACCGAAGAGGCAATTGCTCTGCTCATTGATTTGGCAGAACGAGGCGAGATCGATCCCTGGGATGTGCAGGTCATCGAGGTTATCGATCGCTTTCTGGCCCGTATGGCTCCCACCAGCAGCAGCCATGACCTGTCTGAGTCGGGACAAGCCCTGCTCCACGCTGCCATGTTGGTCTATCTTAAGGCGATGGCTTTGGCAGAACCAGAAGCAGAAGAAAGTGAGCCCAGCCCGGTGGAGGTAGAAGTGGATCCCTGGCCAAGCTGGTCTTTGGCGCACTTGGATCGCGTGTTGCAACCCAGGGCAGCACCCCGTCTTCAACGTACCCGGCCCATCACCCTCAAAGAACTCATCGCCCACCTGCAAGAGCTGGAAACCCTGCTGGAACACCAGCCCGAAGCTGCCCCAAAGCCGCTGGCCCAACGGATTTCTCGCCAGCAAGCGCTGTCGGCCATCACTCAGCTAGCCCACCCGGAAAACCTTTTGGAAACCACCGCCGAGCTAGAATCTCTGCTGGCTCAGCTTTGGCAGCAGGGTCTGACCCAGATCAGCTTTGCCGATCTCCAGCAACACTTTTGCCAAAAAAGCTATCAAAACGGCAGCAGCGGGACCATTCACCCCATTCAAGTCTTCTGGTCATTGCTGCTAATGGCTGCCCGCTCTCAGGTGGAGCTGTGCCAAGAGGAGTTCTACGGCCCACTGACCATCCGACCCTGCACAACTGAGGGCCTGGCAAAGTAGATCCCGCCCTTGGGATCCCCTTCATCTGCCAAGGTGAACTCTAGAGAACTTTTCTGGCCGTGGCCGGGCCATCCACCTCTAGGCTTCTGAGCTGGCGTCTGAACCTGAGGATGTCAAGCGCTCTTCTGCGCCGCTCTGGCAAACGGAGAACTCAATCCGTGCCTTCAGCATCGTGCCGGGCACGATCCGCCCGTTTGAGATCTTCCCCACTGGAGCGCACCGGCAGCTCGGCAGGAGCCTCCCGATCCAGGTAGTAATCCTCCACGAGGCGCTCGCTGCTGGGATGATCTTCTCCTTCGGTAGGCAACAGTGGCGGATGCAGCAATTCAGCCGGAGGGCAGTCTTCTGAGGTGAGCAAATCTGACGTGCTGAGCATCCCCTTGGGAATGGTGGAAAGGCGCTGAGCAACAGCTCCAATGCTTTCCAGGCGAATCATCTCCTCCCAGGAGCAGATCTCCTCCTCATCTTCTGTCTCGTAGCGAACTAGGATGGTGTCCCCTTCGATATCGAGGATCTTGGCCCGTTCCAGCCAGCGTCCCTGATCCCGCAGATAGATCCACACATCCTTGCCTTCGCGGCTGAGTTGATAGATCCTACGATGAAGCACGGTCCCCTCCTGAAGTGAAAGATCCGAGTGAGTTGTGGGGGCTACCCAGCTCATCCCTCCATCTTAGCGGCTGGACACCGAGGCTGTATGCCTTTCCCGAGGCCAGACAGAGTCTCTTTAGGTTGGGTCGGTTTCGGCCAGAGAGACCCCTTCCATCGCCAAGGCTGTCTCCGCTTCTTCTGCCTGCACATCCCGCAGAAAGGATTCCAGAGAGGCATGGGCTTCCGCCTCCAGTTCTGCTCCGCCAAGGGTTATGCTCTCTTCCGGCAGCCAGCCCAAAAACGGCAGGGGCAAGAGGGTGGAAAGGTTGGTCAGGATCAGCAGCAGCCCCAGCCGGCTGAAATCGGTCTCCGTTACCCCCAGCCCATGCATCAGCAGGGATCCCAGCTCTTGGGAGAGAAACCCCGCCAAATTAAAGGCCGACATCAGCAGAGCAAAGAGGGTGGCCTCGATCCCAGGGGGGCAGAGGCGGGCGGCCAAGACCAGCACTGGCATAAAGGCAATTTGTCCTGCCACCGTCAGCACCAGGCTGTCCCCCAAGCTAAACCAATGATCGTCGATGCCCCAATCCCGGTTGAGGTGATAGACCAAGATAAGGCTGGTCAGGCCCAACCCTGCCGAGATCACGGTCATCCAGCCGAACAGGGGCCGCAGTGGGATCCGCCGCAGGTACACTTGGAAGATCCCTACCCCCAGCAAACTGGCGATGCTGGTAACCAAGCGCACCTGACCCAAAAATTCCGGCCCAAAGCCGAGATCGTTGGTGACAAAGTAAAAAAGAGCCGCATCGGCGCTGGGAGTGGCCTGCCAAACGAACACAAACAGCACCGGCAGCAAAATGCTGGGTTGCCGCAGCGCCCGCCACACCTGCCCCACCTGTTGTTGCAAGGGATCCCAGCCCTGGGACAACGCCACCGGTTGATCGGCAATAACCCAAGCTGCCAAAGCGATGAACAACGGCAACAAGGCTGTCAGGCCAAACACCACCTGCGGCGGATAATGGGCTAAGAGCGCTCCTCCCAAATAGGCGGTGAGCAGGGATCCCAAGGCCGTTGCTCCCCAAGTTAAAGATTGCAGCGTGCCCGTCCCCGCCCAGTCACTGCCGTGTACCCGCTCCACCACCAGCGAATCTACGATTACATCCCCTACCGCCACCGCCAGGGATCCCAAAACCATCCACAGGGTGGCCAGACCAGCCGTCGGTGCCCACAGGGCCATCCCCAGCCAAGCCCCACACCCCAGAAGCCCTGACAACAAGAGGTAGGGACGACGCCGATAGCCTGCCACCGGTACGGTATCCGACAGCAGGCCGTAGAGGGGCTTGAGGATCCAGGGGCTCATGGCAACGCCCATCAACGCCGCCACCTGAGACGGGCTGAGGCCCAAGCTATCCTTCAGGTAAAAGCTGGTGGCCAGCCGTGCCAGCCCCACCGCCCCCTGTACAAAGTACACCAAGAGGATTCCGAACAATTCCGGCGTCCAGTGGATATCCCGCAGCGGGGTCAGGGTGGATTGGTGCAGCCGTTGCAGCAGAGGATGAATCATGAGCGGTCGCAGTGTAGCGAGATGTTAGTTGGTGCGGTGTTGCCTTGGCAACAGCAAAACCATAAGAATCTTAACAGTCTCTTCACCTTAACCTGTCCAACTGGCTTCCGGCTCCGACCTCCTTGGACGGGTTGCGCTTCCCAGCGCTCTTTCTGCTCAACCCAGCCGAGCTACAAAATCTACAAAATGAGGTCGAAATGAGGTCGAAAGGTAAACTACCCGGCTCCGACCGCTAAGCGGTACGGAGCGGGCTTTCAGTAGCCCTGAGCCTGCTCTGCTCTACCAGAGAACAAAACAAGCCCGGACCTCTAGGCCGGTTTACGACAGCCCCCAAGAGCGCAATCACATTCGCACCATTCAAATCCGCATCCCCTTCCCATCCACAGTGCCCACACTTGAACGACTTGCCACTGCGATAGGATTGCGCAGGGTCGGGATGGATGTGCAAACACCGGTGGCAGGTCTGCGACGTGTAGGCAGGCGGCACAAGAATCAGAGAAACCCCTGCAACCCTCGCCTTGTATTCCAGAAATTGACGTAGTTGGTAGAACGCCCAACTGTTGGTCCTACGCCGCTCGGCCTTGTTGCGCGGCTGTTGATTGACCCTTTCCCGGATCCCTGTCAGGTCTTCCAGAGCGATAGCACTGTTTGTGGCTTTTGCCCTGGAGACAATAGCTTTGGAGATGCGATGATTGACCCACACTTGAAAGCGTCTCTCCTTGCCAGACAGCCGTTGCAACAGTTCTCTGCATCTGCGCCGCGAACTGCGTGTGCCCTTACTGGCTTTGCGTTGGAGTACCGCCCTCAACCGGGAGTAGTGGTCTCGGACTCTGTTCAACTGCTGTCCATTCCAGTTATCTCCTTCCGATGTATGGGCAATATCTGTCCTTCCCAAGTCCACCCCGATCACCTTGTCGGTATCTTGTTGCTTGGGTGGTTTTTTCTCTACGCAAATCTGGATGTAGTAGGAGCCATCTTTCCGCTGGACTAGGGTGGCCGATTTGGGGTTAGAGCCAGCCAGCATCCCACGCTGGTAGTTGCCAATGGCCAGTTCAAAGCGTTCTCTCCCTTCCACCGTGGTCAGCGACACTGTCCAGTCTTTCTCGCGGAACGAGAAGATACGAGCGTCGTAGGTAGCGAACCTACGCTTGAACTCTTTAACTGGACGGTTGCGCTGTCTCGCCACTTTGCGAGCGCCTGCCACCCGTCTGCAGACCTGCTGGGCCAAGTTACTGGACAAGCCGAATCGGGCTCGAATCTCGTAGTAGCAAAGGGATTGCAGTTTGACCGCGTTGACGATCTTCTCCGGCGTGTTCTGGTTGACCCAGTTCAGTGCCTGCACAAAGGCATCCATCGTCGCGTCCAATTTAGCGGCTTGCGACTGGGACACCTTGAGCTTGCAGAAGATGGTTAGGATTTGGCTCATAAGTTCATTGTACTTCATCAAAGCGCATTCCTCCCGGCAGCGACCCTACGGGCACAGTGCGGGGCTCCTGCGATTTCTAGCTGATCCCCGGGTGCTATGCCATCCAGCCAAGGGCGGGGATCCCAAGAAGTCCAGCATGCTTTTGTCCCATGTTGACCGGCCCAACCCCACCTCGGCGGCACCTGAACCCGCAACTGCAGCAGCAGGCAGGGCAGTAGAGACGGGAGACAAAGGCATTCCGAAGCTATGATGAACAGGGATGGCTCTGAGTTTCTACCTACATCTTTAACTGGGTCTGTTTTCAGGCTGTGCTGACTGCTTCTTCTGCCGGTTCTGCGGTTGATGCCATTGCTCCTTTTGCTCCCCAAGTCTGGAGCTGGCGCGGACATGCCATTCGCTATGTGGTGCAGGGATCCGGATCCCCCCTGGTTTTGGTGCATGGATTCGGGGCTTCCATCGGCCATTGGCGGCACAACATCCCCGTGCTGGCTGCGGCAGGATACCGGGTCTATGCCCTGGATTTGCTCGGGTTTGGCGGCTCGGCCAAGCCTGCCCTCCCCTACACCCTGGATCTCTGGGCGGAGTTGCTGGTGGATTTTTGGCAGCAGCACATTCAGCAGCCTGCTGTGTTTATCGGCAATTCCATTGGTGCCTTGCTCAGCTTGATGATGGCTGCCCGGCATCCCCAGTTAACAGCAGGGGCGGTGCTGCTCAACTGCGCCGGGGGACTGAACCATCGCTCCCATGAGCTCAGCCCGATTTTCCGCCTTTTCATGGGTGTTTTCACCGCTCTGGTGGCCTCTCCGGTGACGGGGCCATTTTTGTTTGATCGGGTGCGGCAGCGGCAGCGTATTCGCGCAACTCTGGAGCAGGTGTACCGCAACCCCGCCGCCATTACGGATGAGCTGGTGGAGATTCTCTATGCCCCTTCCTGTGATGTGGGCGCTCAGCAGGTGTTTGCCTCGATTCTCACCGCTCCCCCTGGCCCAACTCCTGAAGCCCTATTGCCTCAGGTGCGCTGCCCGCTGTTGGTGCTCTGGGGAGAAGGGGATCCCTGGACGCCCATTCAACGGGGTCGCGGCTTTCAAAACCACGTGAAAGGGATCGACTACCAGTTTCTCCCCATCCCCGATACAGGCCATTGCCCCCACGACGAGCGCCCAGAGGTGGTCAACCCTCTGATTTTGAGCTGGCTGCCCAGAGCCTTTGCGGCGGTCTAGCCTTTTTTAGAGGTTCCTTTGCTGGAGAGGCCCAACCAACCTCGGATTTTGGCCATCCAGACTTGAAGGGGTGAAGGCTGGGGACGGATCGCCACCTGGATCGGCTCGTCTTGGAAGTCCTTGTCCTTGAGGCGAAACCCAAACTCCAGGTCATCTTTCACCTTGCCGAGACGGGGAAACAGCCTGACGGCTGCTTTTTTGAGTTCTTCCTCGTTTTGGAAAATGGCCTGGTGAATGGCGCTGGAACGCCCCACTGCTAGGGATCCCACCGGCAGCCAAGGGTTGGGCTGGCCAGGCGCGGGCTGGCGACGGCGGGCAAAGATGTTGAACTCCGGCATCCCCTTGGCTTTCAGCTCGTCGTACCGTTTGGCGGCTTCCTTGCGCTTGGCAGTGTTGGAGCTGGCCGGTTTTTTCTCAGGCTTGGATTTGCGGAAACCCTTAGACTGACTCATACTTGGGCTGACGAGAGGGGGGATTTTTGCAGCTTAGCGCAGATCGGATCCCCTTCTCTGCCGGGGATCCCTTGTCCTCATTGTCCGTAGCCGGCGTGCTATACTTGTTGAGCTTCGGCGGGCGGTTAAAGGGGCCTGTCAGTCGGGATGTAGCGCAGCTTGGTAGCGCACTTCGTTCGGGACGAAGGGGTCGCAGGTTCGAATCCTGTCATCCCGATGGCTTTAAAGTTCACTGAGCTCTCAACTTAATCTTGGGGGTTTAATTTTGGGGGTGTAGGTGACGCAGCCAGGCATTGACGTTGACCCGAATTCGCTGCCCAACCTGTAAGAGGCGGTGCAGGTTTTCGGCAGAAATGTCTCGGCAGTCTTCTTGGGGCCAAGCTGGGCAACGCGGGCCAATTTGACGCTCCAGCGCTGTCAGATAGAGCTCTTGCAGGCGATCCAAGTTGATGGGCAGGCGCAGGTCTGCAGCCAATTGCAGCCATTCTTCCAGGTTGTAGAGCTGTTCGCCGAAGGTCTCCGGCTCAAAAGCGTGGGCAAGGTGCCACATCCCCCGCTGTAGGAGCCGATCCAGAACCCGGGCTGCCTCTTCCCGCCGCAACTGACACCCCAACTGCTCGGCCTCGCGCACAATTGCCCGCAATTCCAGCAGGTGATCCCGCTTGCCCTCTTCCATTTCCATCGCCCGCAAACTGGTCAACAGGCGTTGGTTGAGGGTGATCTGAGCGGCAGCCAACAACTCTTCCGGGATCGGCAGGCCGTCGGCCCGAAAGGCCATCAAGACCCCGTAATTGTCCAGGTAGGTTTGGCGGTAGAGCTGGGCCAGGCGGTCTAGGGTATCTTGAGTGAGCCAGCGCATCATCTGCTGCCGATCTTCGTCGTCGAGGGCGTTCAAGTCGAAGGTTTCCGGCCCAAATAGGTCTTGCAGGGTCAGGATCATCTGGATCCGACTGTGGGATCCGGCCAGCAGCCGCGCTTTTATCTGCTCGTAGATGCGCCGCCCGGCAAACGGCTTGACGCCACATTGAAAGTCCCAGCCGCCGAGATGGAGCATGGCGTAGATTAGATCGTGCTCTTCGCGGGTGGTGGGAAAAGTGAGCTTCACCCGCCCGATGGCCAGTGTCGACCCGCCTATCGTCAGGCGCTCTTGATCCACTTGATCCAGCACATATCCTTGGGAACGGGGGATCCCGTTAAACAGGGAAAACATGGCGTGCCGGGCCACCAGCCGTTGCGGGCTGATCAAGCTGGGGCGCACCAAGGCGCAATAGACCCCCTTGCCGTCTCCGTAGAGGTCGAGGTTGCTGGGGGCCTTGCTCAGGCGCTGCAAAAACTCCTCTTCTAGGTTGACATCCGCCACTGCTGCTGCCAACTGGATAGCCCGTGCCGCGTAACGCAGGATCTGCACCCCTTCAGGACGGGATAGCTCCTCGAAAAACCAGCCACAACTGGTGAACATCAACTGGCTGTAGCGCTGCATCTCCAACAGGCGCAGCACTTGCACCCGATCTTCGGCGGTGAGGCGGTGGCTTTGGTGCTCCTGCAAAAAGGCATCACAGCGCTCCCGATCCAAAATCACCTCGATGTAACGATCCCGCGCCAGCCAGGGATCCCGCAGGTAGGCTCTGGCCTCCGTCTCGTAGATCTCGGCCAGCTGATCCCGCAGCCAGTTGAGGGCCTCCCGCAGCGGTTGCCGCCAGCGTTGGTGCCATCCCCCCACCGCTCCGCAGCCACAGTCTCGCGACCACCGTCCTACCCCGTGGGCGCAGCTCCAGGCGGTGACCGGTTTCAGTTGCACCTCCCAAGTGGGGGGATGTTGGCTGAGAAAATGGCTGTAGTTGCCCACCTGCCAGCCCCGGCGGGGAAATTCCTCGCAAAAGGCATAGGCCAGCGTGCGTTCTACACCCCGCTTGTGGTGGCCAAAAGTCTCGCCATCGGTGGCACAGTTGATCAGATAGGCTTCCCCCTCTTTGTCCGGGCGCAGAGCGGAACGGATCCGCTCCGCCAGCGAATAAGTACTGTAAACGATATCCCCAAAGCCCAAGTCACGGGAAATGGGGCCATCGAAAAAGAAAATATCCAAGTACCCCTCCCGGTCGGGGGTAAAGCAGCGGTAGGGCCGGCGGGGATCGATCTGGCCTTGGCTAACGTCGATCCACTCCGTTTGTCCCAAGGGGCGAATGCGCTGCGCTTGGCTGGGGGCCAAAATGACGAAGCGGATCCCACATTCGACCAAGGCCGTGACCGTTGCTGCATCAATGGCGGTTTCGGCCAGCCACATGCCCTGGGGATGGCGCCCGAAGCGGTGTTGGAAATCGGCAATTCCCCAGCGGATCTGGGTGTACTTGTCTCGCTCGTTGGCCAGGGGCAGGATGACGTGGTTGTAGACTTGGGCAATGGCATTGCCATGACCCTCCAGCCGCTCAGCGCTGAGACGGTCGCCGGCCAAAATGCGTTGGTAAACTTCAATGTCATGCTCCTCTAGCCAAGAGAGGAGAGTAGGGCCGAAGTTAAAGCTCAAGAATTCATAGTTGTTGACAATGCGCACCACCCGTCCTTGGTCGTCCAGAACGCGGGCAAAGGCGTTGGGGCGGTAACATTCCGCCCAAATGCGCTCGTTCCAGTCGTGAAAGGGGCTGGCGCTCGGCTGTCGCTGAATGCGGTTGAGGCAGGGATCCTCTCGGGGCGGCTGATAGAAATGGCCGTGTAACACCACGTACGGCCGCGCAGAGGAAAGCTCAGCAGCACCTGCCGGAGAAGGAGCCGCTTGCATCGGCGGGTCGGAGACCAAATCGCTGTGCCCTGACTGTGCCGCTGGCCTATCGGAATTTTTGGAGCCACTCGGCATCATGAGATTACACTCCTTTTAGAGGCCTCCAACTGGGTTACAGGGGAAGGCAATGTTAACTTAAGTTCATATCCATACGTTACAGCGATCCCCGATCTGCAACGGTGAATGTAAAAGATTCAGTTGGAAATTTGACAGGGAACAAACATCGGTCAGTAATCTTTGCGTTTTCCTCACAACAGAAGGGATCCCGGGACTTAGCGGGTGGGAGCCGATCTGCCGGTGGCCATTTCCCACGCCGAACAACCCGTTTGAGGTCAGGCCCCCATTGGAATCCCGGTGGATCCCCAGCTCGAACTCACATTCCGGTCCAGTGCCACCAGGCCCAGCCCAGCCCCACCAGCAGCGCCGTTATCCCATAGAGGGATCCCACCACCTGCACCTCCGACCAGCCCCCCAGCTCCAGATGGTGGTGCAAGGGCGACATGCGCAACAGCCGTCTGCCTGTGCCGGTTTTGCGTTTGGTGTATTGGAAGTAGCCCACCTGCAGCATCACCGACAGCGCCTCTGCCACCAGCACTCCCCCCATCAGGGCCAAGGCCCAGAGCTGATCCCCCAGCAGCGCCAACCCGGCCAGAGCGCCCCCCAACCCCAGGGATCCGGTATCGCCCATGAACAGCCGCGCCCGGTGGTGGTTGTGAACCAGGAACCCCAAGCAGGCACCGCTCAGGGTGAAAGCCAACACCGATAGCTCTGGATCCCTGTGAAGGAGCCCCAGCCCAATCAGCAGGATGGCCACCACCCCTGCCGCCAAGCCGTCCATACCATCGGTGAGGTTTACGGCATTATTGGTGCCCACCAACACAAACAGGGCCAAGGGCCAGAACAGCCAGCCCAGAGAGAGGGTGCCTATCCCCGGCAAGGTCAGACTGGTCGGGATCCCCTGCCAGGCCAGGTAGCCGCAAAAGACCAGACCGATCCCCACCTGGAGCAACAGCTTGTGCTTGGGAGACAACCCCTTGTTGGATTGCTGCCGGATCACCAGCCAATCGTCCAGCCAGCCGACAAGGCTGTAGGCCAGCGTGAGCAGCGCGACGGCCAGCCAATGGGGATCCCAGCCGTTCGCGTAAGCGGGCCGTAGGCCTTTCCAGATCCCGGCCAC
Organism: Thermostichus sp. OS-CIW-29; assembly: GCF_054058195.1. Taxonomy (NCBI): domain Bacteria; kingdom Bacillati; phylum Cyanobacteriota; class Cyanophyceae; order Thermostichales; family Thermostichaceae; genus Thermostichus; species Thermostichus sp. OS-CIW-29. The sequence continues at coordinate 48,843 of NZ_JBSSAB010000002.1, read as the reverse complement.
CAGTAGCCCCACGGGCAAAAAGCTGATCCCGCCCATGGTGGGTGTGCCTGCTTTTTTCTGGTGGGATTGGGGCCCCTCCTGGCGGATCACTTGCCCCGCCTTCCAGCGCCGCAACCCGGGGATGAGCAGGGATCCCAGCAGGGCCGAACCCAACGCGCTCAATCCAAAAGGAACGACCACCTGGGGGCGGATCCCAATCACAAGGGCCGAGAGGGCTAAACCCAGCCCCAGCGAGAGCGCCATCCCGCCCCACTCTGTTTCTTCCAGCTCCAGATCAGGAAGTGTATCCGCATCCACCCTTTCCACCCTTTCTGAACCCCTCACACCCTCAACCTCCAAACCCTCAAAAACTCTATCCTGCCAGAGCTCAGAGGCGAAAGTTAGTTGAGTGGGGATCCCTTCAATAGGGCCACTTCCAGTTGCGCACCTCCGGCAGATCTTCCCCGTGTTTGCAGATGTACTGCTTGTGCTCCACCAGCTTGTCCCGGATAAGCTGCTGGACGTGATCCCGCCGGTACTTGAAGCGATCCACCCGCTCCAAGACGTCGTTGGCCAAGTTAAAGCGATCCACCTGGTTGAGAACGCACATGTCGAAGGGGGTGGTGGTGGTGCCTTCCTCCTTGTAGCCGCGCACGTGCAGGTTGTGGTGGTTGGGACGGCGGTAGGTGAGGCGGTGGATGAGCCAAGGATAGCCGTGGAAGGCAAACACGATGGGCTTGTCGGGGGTGAAGATACTGACAAACTCCTTGTCGCTAATGCCGTGGGGGTGTTCGCTGGGCGGCTGCAGCTTCATTAGGTTCACCACGTTCACCACCCGGATCTTGATCTCCGGCAGGTGCTGCCGCAAAAAGTCCACCGCCGCCAGGGTTTCCATCGTCGGCACATCGCCGCAGCAGGCCATGACCACATCCGGCTCTGAACCCTGATCGTTGCTGGCCCATTCCCAGATGCCCAAGCCCTGGGTGCAGTGCTTGATGGCCGCATCCATGTCCAGGTACTGCAGGGCCGGCTGTTTGCCCGCCACGATCACGTTCACGTAGTGGCGGCTGCGCAGGCAGTGGTCGGCCACCGAGAGCAGAGTATTGGTATCCGGGGGCAGGTAGACGCGGATGATTTCGGCCTTTTTGTTGACCACGTGATCCAAAAAGCCGGGATCCTGATGGCTAAAGCCGTTGTGATCCTGCCGCCACACGTGGGAAGTCAGCAGGTAGTTGAGGGAAGGGATGGGCCGCCGCCAAGGAATGTGACGGGTGGTTTTCAGCCACTTGGCGTGTTGGTTGAACATGGAGTCCACCAGGTGGATGAAGGCTTCGTAACAGGAAAAGAACCCGTGTCGCCCGGTCAACAGGTAGCCTTCCAGCCAGCCCTGACAGACGTGCTCGCTGAGGATCTCCATCACCCGTCCATCTGGGGAGAGGTGCTCGTCGCAATCGTAGATGGGAGCTACCCAGGTGCGGTCGCTGGCCTCAAACACAGCATCCAAGCGGTTGGAAGCCGTCTCGTCGGGGCCAAAGAGGCGGAAGTTGTGGGGGTTGAGCTTCATCACATCCCGCAGAAATTGCCCCAGCACTCGCGTGGCCTCGGCTTCGGTGGTGCCGGGGCGGGGAACAGGGACAGCGTAGCGGCGGAAATCCGGCATTTTCAGCTCCCGCGTCAGCAGGCCGCCGTTGGCGTGGGGCAAAGCGCCCATGCGTTTTTCCCCTTTGGGAGCCAGCTCTTGCAGCTCCGGCAGCAGACGGCCATTTTCATCGAAAAGTTCTTCCGGCTTGTAGCTGCGCATCCAGTCCTCCAGAGCCTTGAGGTGCTCCGGTTTTTTGGCCAGATCCGCCAGGGGCACTTGGTGGGAGCGCCAGAAATCTTCCACCTTTTTGCCGTCCACCTCTTTGGGGCCGGTCCAGCCTTTGGGGGTGCGCAGGATGATCATCGGCCATTGGGGACGAGTGGGATCCCCTTTGCTGCGGGCATGCTGCTGGATTTCTTGGATCTCGTGGATCACCGTGTCCAAAGTGGCGGCCATCAACTGGTGCATCTCTGCCGGCTCGCAGCCTTCTACGAAGTAGGGTTTGTAGCCGTAGCCCACAAACAGATTTTGCAGCTCGTCACGGCTGAGGCGGGCCAAAACGGTGGGATTGGCGATCTTGTAGCCGTTCAGGTGCAGAATCGGCAGCACCGCTCCGTCGTGGATGGGGTTGAGGAACTTGTTGGAATGCCAGGAAGCGGCCAAGGGGCCGGTTTCCGCTTCTCCATCCCCCACCACACAGGCCACCAGCAGATCGGGGTTGTCGAAGGCCGCCCCAAAGGCATGGGCTAGGGCATAGCCCAGTTCTCCCCCCTCGTGGATGGAGCCGGGGGTTTCCGGAGCCACGTGGCTGGGCACGCCGCCGGGGAAGGAGAATTGCTTGAAGAGCTTGCGCATGCCTTCGGCGTCTTGGCCGATGTTGGGATACACCTCGCTGTAGGTGCCTTCCAAGTAGGTATTGGCCACCAGAGCAGGGCCACCGTGGCCGGGGCCGGTGATGTAGAGGATGTTGAGGTTTTCCCGTTTGATGATGCGGTTGAGATGCACGTAGATGAAGTTCAACCCGGGTGTGGTGCCCCAGTGCCCCAGCAGGCGTGGCTTCACATGTTCCAGTTTTAGGGGTTCTCGCAGCAGCGGGTTGTCCATCAAATAGATTTGCCCGACCGACAGATAGTTGGCGGCCCGCCAGTAGGCATCCATTTTGCGAAGCTCGTCGGCGGTGAGCGGTTTTGTCGAGAGCTGTTCTGCCAGAACCATAGCTGTACCCCATAGGTATCTCTACTCCTATGGTGATCCGGGTTTGCCCAATTGCCGGGGGATCTTGGGATTCCTTTGGATTTGGCTCATTGGGTGAGCGGTAGGCACCTGTTACCACCACCAGGGCTTGATCGGGGTGCCGTCGGGAAAGATCAGGCCGGCAATCCGGGATCCGCTGTGCTTTAACCCTTCGATCTGAGCTCCTTCCAGGTTGGCTTGGGTTAGGTTGGCCCCGCTGACATCGGCCCGCCGCAGGTTAGCCCCCTGAAACTGGGCCTGACGCAGCTCGGCGCCGCTGAGATTGGCCCCTTCCAGGTCGGCATTGGACAGCTTGGCCCCCCGCAAGTCCGCCCGCTGTAGGTTGGCTCCCCCCAAATCTGCTCCCTCTAGGTTGGATCCGCGCAGATCCGCCCGGTTCAGATCCGCTCCCCTCAGCCGGATCTGACAGAGCACCAGTTCCCGCAGATCGGCTTTGCTCAGGTCTTGGCCGGAGAAATCCTGTCCCTGTCCCCCCCAATTCTGCAACTGCCAGATGTGGCGCACCCGTTCTTCTAGGTGGGTCTCTTCCGAAAGCTGGGATCCCCGCAGGCTGGTGCCGCTAACTTTTACCCCCCTCAGGTCGGATCCCCGCAGGTCGGCTCCTTCGAGGACGGCGCCGCTTAGCTTGGCCTCTTGCAAATTGGCCTGGCGCAGATCCGCCCGGCGCAGGTGGGCGCCGTTGAAGTTGCAAAGGCGCAGGTTGGCCTTTCTCAAATTGGCTTCGTAGAGGTTAACGCCCCCTAGCCGCGCCTCTTGCAGATCCACTCCCTCCAGGTCGGCGTAGGCAAAGTTCCGCTCCCCACGCCGATAGGCTACGATCACCCCTTGCGCTCCCCCCACCGGGCGAAAAGGGCTGTAGGTGCGACAGGCCCGTTCTGCCTCCGGCTGGCCAAGCTGAGACAACAGCCGCCAAGCTGCCAAGCGGACTGCCCAAGAGCTATTGCCGGCGAGGGCTGCAATGAGTTCGGCCAGGCCCGCCGACCCGTACTGCAGCAACTGGGATAGCGTGGCTAAGCGCACGGCTTCATCGCTATGGGCGAGTCGTCGCCGCGCCCCCTCGAGACCTCCCAGCACTAAGGCATGGGCCGGGGCGCTCCCGGTTGCCATTTGCCCCCCCAACACCAGATCCCAAGGTTGGGGCCGGGATCCCTGGCCAGTTCTGACAGCCGGCTGAGGCTTACCTACCATGGGCAGATCCCGATGAACCTGGCTTATAGCCAACGCCCCACCACCACGCGGATGGTGCCATCCTCCAGCACTTCTTCGGCCTCGATGGTATAGCCCTGCTCACGGGCTGAGCGCAGCAAACTTTTGTGGGCGTAGCGCTGCAAAATCGGCTCCAGAAAGGTCTTGGGATCGATGCCCGCCCCCCACAGATCGGCCACCAGCTCGTAGTGATCCCCGTTGCGACGAAACCCGATGTCGAAGCCATTCTTTTGCCGGATCACCAGATCGGCGCGGGTGCGGTTCCAGAGATAGCCCCGCAGGCTGGCATTCCGCTGCACAGCGTAGCCCAATTCCTTCAGAGTCTCTTCCAGGAGATCGGCGTCTTTGATTTGCACTTGCAGGGTGGTGAAGTGAGACATGGCCCTTCCAATCCTTTGACCGATGGAGACCGGATCCTCACTATAAAGCGCCCTTGGGGTGGTGGAAGAAATGTAAACCATCCTGCGGTGGGTCGAGCGAGCGGAACGCAGCTCCCCCTTTCTCCCGCAGGAGTGCAACACACCTGGGCCTGGAGGGTCGCTGGGCTGGCCTGACCTGCCTTCTTATGTAGGCGCGCGCTGCGGCATTCGCGATAGCGGTACGGAGCACCAAGGCTGAGGCATCCGCGCCTAGCGTGTTCGGTGATACAGAAATCTTAGATCTGCATCTAGTGTCCAAAGTCGAGTATTGGCGATAACTTCCACTAGGTTTAGAGGCAGAAGCAAAAACCCGTCCCACAGGGATCCGTCCTCATCTGTTTCCGGCTGAGGTTGTCGGCGATGACGTGCCAAATTCACCTCAAGGCATTCCAAAAACCTGCTGATGAACCTTTCTATTCCCTGCCGAGCAAGCCCTTCCGATAGTTCTGCAAACAGAAATATCCATTTCTAGTTCTAACAAAATGAGTGAAAAAATTTGCTTTCTTAGCTTATGAGCAATCTGATTTGGCATCAAAAACTTGTTGATTGTTTAGAACAATCTTTCGTAACTTTCCTAAGCCTTAAATCCAGGCTTATGAAATGGTTAATTTCTCGGCCACCCTTTTAGTAGAGTTTTTAATCAACAAAATGGGCAGCTAGACGCTCCTAATAGAGTCTAGTGAGCCAGACTCAATAAATTTAGTGAGTCAAGCACTCGATTCTGGCTCAAGTTTTTAGAGTTAAAGCCTTTACGAAAGGGCTTTTGTGCTGGTATGAATAAGGTGCTGTTTGCAGAAAGGTCAGCTTCACACAGGAAGACGGCTTGATGCAACAACAGGAGAAGTGGCGATTCTGACAGGACATGAATTTATGGTGTGGGGTTTGATATGTCGGAAAGTCTTGACTTGCAAGATGCGGTGGGGCGTTTCTTGAAGACGATTGGGCGCTACTCGTTGCTCACCGCTGAAGAAGAACTCCGTTTGGCTCACCAGGTGCAGCGGATGGTGGCGCTCCTAGAACAGCGGCAGCCCCACGAGTCGGTGGAAGATTGGAGCCGGCGGTTGGGGATCCCCTTGGCAGAGCTGCAGCAGATCCTGCGGCAGGGGGAAGCAGCCAAGAAACGAATGGTGGAGTGTAACCTTCGCTTGGTGGTGTCGATTGCTAAGCGCTATCGCAATCGCGGCTTGCCGTTTCTGGATTTGATTCAGGAAGGCACGATCGGCCTCACCCGCGCCGTGGAAAAGTTCGATCCCACCCGTGGTTACAAGTTCTCCACCTATGCCACTTGGTGGATCCGGCAAAGTGTGAACCGGGGCATCCAGAACAAGGGGCGGATGATCCGTCTGCCGGCCCACATGTACGAAAAGGTCTCCCAGGTGAAGCGGCGCTACCGCGAGTTATCTGCCGAAAGGGGATCCCGTCCCCAAGCGGAAGAAGTTTTTGATTCTCTGGATATTGGCGATAACTACCGGGAGCTGATCACCCGCCACATGGCAGAGATGCGTTCCTTGAATGTGGGGGTAGGGGATGAAGACGGCACCGAGCTGCAGCACTTCATCCCAGATGAAGACAACGACCCTGTTGAACACCTAACCCAGCTTGCCCGTCGAGAGGAAGTCCGCGCGCTGGTGGGCCAACTGAGTGAACGAGAACGACAGGTGATCGTGGCTCGCTATGGGCTGGATGGATCGAGGGGCCTAACGCTGCGGGAAATTGGGGAGCACATCGGCCTTTCGCGAGAGCGAGTCCGACAAATTGAGCGGCGGGCCTTGCGGAAATTGCGGCGGCTGCAACAGGAATACTCCACGCCCAAAGCTGCCAAACCCTGGGTTAACGGGAACCTGTAACCGTTTGCGTCAGCGGTGCGCAGCACTGTAGAAAGGTTTTTTCACCACTTCGGCAGGCTGGCGCTGCCCCCGAATTTCAATTTCCAGCCGGGATCCCACCTTGGCCCAAGCCGGAGCGACATAGCCCAAGCCGATGCCGTAGCCCAAACTGGGAGAATGGGTGCCGCTGCTTACCCGTCCGATCGGCTCGGGGGAGTTGGGAGCGTAGATGGCATAGCCGCTGCGGGGAATGGCCCGTCCGCGATAGGGGTGCGGAACACTTTCCAACATGCGAAACCCCACCAGGTGGCGAGGGATCCCTTGCTGCCGTTGGCTTTCGATGGCGGGCTTGCCGATGTAGTCCCCTGGGTTGTTCACCAACCAGCCCAAGCCGGCTTCTAAGGGAGTGGTGCTCTCGTCCATGTCCTGCCCGTAAAGATGGAAGGCAGCCTCCAGGCGCAGGGTATCGCGGCAGCCCAGCCCACAGGGTTGCACGCCGGCCTGGATCAGTTGCTCCCAAAGGCGGATGCCGTCTTCGGGGCTGAGCATAACTTCAAAGCCATCTTCTCCGGTGTAGCCGGTGCGGGCCACAAAGATAGTCTCTCCCGAGGTTCCCGCTGCTGTGGCAAACCGACCGTGCTGAAACCGGCGCAAAGCCTTCAGGGATCCCTCTAAAAAGGGCTGGAGAACCTCCTCGGCTGCCGGCCCCTGCACCGCCAACAAGACCCGAGTGTCGGAGTGATCCTGAAGGTTGACTCCGGGGATCCCTTGGAAGTGGTGGTTGAGCCAATCCCAATCCTTCTGCCGGGTAGCTGCATTGACGATCACGCTCCAGTGCTCCAGCTCACCCTCCGGTGGATGCCGGTAGAAGATGACATCATCCAAAATGCCCCCCAGCGGATTGAGCAGGACGGTGTAGCGACCGGATCCCACAGGAACAGCGCTCAGATCGCTGGGAACCAGACGGCTGAGGTGGGATCCCAGCTCCGGCCCCCAGAGGGTGAACTTGCCCATGTGGGAAATGTCGAATGTCCCCACCCTCTCCCGCACTGCCCGATGTTCTGCTATCACTCCCCGATACTGCAGCGGCATTTCCCAGCCGGCAAAAGAGACAAATCGCGCCCCCAAAGCTTGATGAAGGGGGAACAAGGGGGTGCGCTGCAGCGGGGTTGAACTCATCAGGGATCCCTTTGGCGTCCAGCGTAACGACCAGAATAAACTCACCGTCGCGCATTTTGGGGATCCTGTCCATCGACGACGGTGGGAGCTGGTACCCTGGGTCTTCTCCACACCCTGAGCTGCGTTGGCAACCTGTAGGGATCCCTGCGGTTTTACCGAAAAAACGCCGTAAAGCCCTGCCCTTGAGGGCAGGGATGTAAGGCGCAGACCGTTTTATCCCTTCAGGAACGCTGTTCGCGGTAGCGGTGCGTAGCACTTTAAAATAGCAATATGTTGGTCAGAGAAGCCAAGCTGCTCAACGGCACAGCAGAGCAGTACCAAGCTCTGGATGAAGCCATTCGCACTGCGCAGTTTGTGCAAAACAAGTGTCTGCGGTACTGGATGGATAACCGGGGCGCGACCAAAGCGGTTCTGTATTCCCTCTGCAAGGACTTGGCCAAAGAGTTCCCCTTCGCCCGCCAGCTCAATTCTGCCGCCCGTCAAGCTAGTGCCGAAAGAGCTTGGTCTGCCCTCTCCAACTTCTACCGCCGTTGCAAGAACAAAGAGCCAAGGAAAGGCTATCCGCAGTTCAAGAAGAACTGTCGGTCGGTCGAGTACAAGCTGTCCGGCTGGAAGCTGTCTCCTGACGGCATGTCCATCACGTTCACCGACGGCTTCAACGCAGGAACATTTGCCTTGTACTGCAATGGTGAGGCAAGACACCATATCCTAAACTCCAAAATCAATCGGGTGCGGGTGATACGCAGGGCAGATGGGTACTATGCCCAGTTCTGCTTGGATGTGGAGCGCAAGGAGCAGGGAGAATACACAGGCAATGTTATTGGCATTGACTTGGGCTGGAAGGCTTTCTACACCGACCAGAACGGCAACTCTGTAGAGTGTCCAAAGTTTCTCAGACGCAGCGAAAGGAGGTTAAAGCAGCACCAGCGCAGATTAAGTCAGTATCGGGAGGAATACACAACTTCACTTGCCTTGTGATATAACTTGTGATATAATAATACTGCGGACACCAGGAACGGTTGTTTAAGGCACTGGTAACGGTCGATTGGGGGTGTCGTAAACCATCCCAGAGGTCCGTGGTTAGTTTACTAACTGCAGGGCTACTAAAAGCCTACTCTGTACCGCGAAGCAGTCAGGGTCGGGTAGTTTACTTGGCGGATCCCCCTACAGTCAACTGGCCCAGCACGTTGATATCAAAGGTGAAATTAATTGTCACCGAGTTGCCCTCATAAGCCTCAGGCAGGGGCAGGAAGGGGGCTGCCCTCTGGATAGCCGTCAGCGCCGCATCGTCTGTTTGTTGGCTGCCGGACGTGCGCCCCAGGCGAATGCTCTGCAGATCGCCAGCTCGACCCACTGTAAAGATCACCACTGTGCGGCGCGAGGTACCGGTCTGCCCAGGGATCCAATTTTGCTCCACTTTCCGCTGCAAAGCGGCCAGCCAGGGGCCCCAATCCACATCGGCCCGCGCTGCCACACTGGGGGGATTGGGAGCGGATTGGGTGGGGTTGGCCAATCCACTGGCTCCACTGCCCTGGATCCCGGCTCCATTGCTGGGAGCAGAAGCACTGACCGGAGGTCCCAACTGGGAAGAATCAGAGGGCCGCTGGGCGGGAAGAACCTCTGTCACCGGTTGCGGAGCGGGCGGAACGGGAGCCAATTGGCTGGGATCCGAAACCCGCTCGCTTGGCTGTATGGGCAAGGGCTCCGCAGTTGGCGGGGGAGTGGGCCTTGGGGAGGGAGCAGCCGCCACAGGCGGTGGAGTTTGGGTCGGAGTAGGTCTGGGGACAGGCGTGGGAGGGGGCGGTGCCGCAGTCGGGGTCGCGGTGGGCTGAGGGGGAGCGGGGGTTGGGGTAGGCGTGGGCTTGGGTGGAGGGGTTGGAGTTGGGGTTGCCAGGGCAACTGCAGCCGGGGCAGGTGGTGGTGGAACAGGGGCAGGCGGTGGCGGTGGTTGGGGTCTTGGCGGCGGCGGCGGAGGGGCCTCCTGGGGAGGGGCGGCCTGAGATTGAGGTGGACTGCCTTGAGACGGAGGGGCTTCTACCCGCTCACCCCCATCGCGGGAATCAACTTCTGAAACCAGATCTGCTTCCTCTGGGGGCTGCAGATCTTCTGGATCCAGAAGGATAAACTCAATGGCTTCTTGTTCTGGCTCGCGAGTGAGCCAAAGCCGCCCCAAGTGGAGCAATCCCAGCAGCACCAGCACGTGCAGCAGCAGCGACAGCGCCACCATCCAAAAAAAGTTGCGAGATTCATCCTCGCGGCGGCGCTGCTCAATCCAGATGCTGGTCATAGCCAAGATTGCCCTTTCCTTTCTTCAACGCTCTCAACACACCGAGTTGTCTGTTGCAGACTGGGCCACGGGGGTAACACCCCAGCTAGTGTTATAGCATCCGAGCAGTTGGCACTCCTGCGCAAAGGCGTATAGTCTATCTCGGGCTCGGGAAGGGATCCCACCTTGCAGCAGCTCTAAGATCGCCTACCTTGAAAAGAGCGGGGATCCCATTAGCCGGGGAAAAGCCCCACAGCTCGGGGTGCTGGCTCTGATGTTGGCTGGTGGGGCACTTTTGGTGGCTTTTTAGGAGCGACGTTATGGAACCCATCCGCTTTCATCTGGCCTTTCCAGTTGCCGATATTGCCTTGGCCAAGGCCTACTACGGCGATGGCTTGGGCTGTGAGATCGGTCGAGAAACCTCTGCTGCCGTTATTTTTAACCTGTACGGCCATCAACTGGTGGCACACCTCACCCACGAAGAGCTGACGCCCCAGCGGGGCATCTACCCTCGTCATTTTGGCCTGATCTTCCCTACCCAAGGGGATTGGCAGGCGCTGGCCGACCGTGCCTTGGCGCGGGCCTTGCCCTTTTATCAAGAGCCGCGCTGGCGCTTTGTTGGCACCCCCTTGGAGCATGGCACCTTCTTTTTGCAGGATCCCTTCTACAACCTGCTGGAGTTTAAGTACTACCGCCACGCTTCCGCCATTTTTGGGGAGCGGGAGTTGGCCTTGGTCGGGGACAGTGCTTCCCACCGCTCGCGCGAACGATCCCCGGCCCGCTCAAGTGGCATGTAGTGCAAACAGGAGGAACCTTTGGCCACTCAACCCCTGCGTTCTGGCCCTGCGCGCGGCCCTATCTGGCAGATGGATTTCAACGCCGTCCCCCTGCGGGATGAGCAGAACCGAAGGGTTTGGGAGCTGTTGGTATGCGATCCCACCGGCCGGTTTCGCCAAGCGCAGTATTGCAGTAACCAAGAGGTGAATAGCACCTGGGTGGCACGACAGTTGCGGAGCTACCTCGAAGCGGCTCCCCAGCCTCCCTCGGCCATTCGTGTGTTTCGAGCCCGCATGAGTTCCATCCTGCAACGGGCCTGCGATGCGGTTGGGATCCCGATGCTGCCCAGTCGTCGCGTTTACACCCTCAAAGCTTGGATGCGAGAACGGGCAGAGCAGGTTTACCCTCAAGAGACTCAGTTTACCTACAGCCCCGAACCTCCTGTGGATCCGGATCCGCCGGATCCCATCCGTCTGCCGGACAAGTTGCAGGGAGAACGCTGGGCCTTCGTGACCTTGCGAGCTGAGGATCTGCGGGAAGCCGACGCCTGGCCGATAGAATTTGGCGAGCTTTTTCCGGTTGCCTGGGACACTTTGACGCCCGACACATTGGCACCAGTGGTGCGGAGCACCCTCATTCCCGGCTTGGTGATTACCTCGCAGCGGGCTTTGCCGATGGCAGCCTGGATGAGCGGTATGGAACCCGCCTACTTGAGTGTGGCAGACGGACGGCTACTGCTCGAGGCGGGCCTCAACGATTGTTATCTGTTTGCACAATTGAGAGATGAAACACTGCGAACAGAGGCAGAAGTCTTTGCCCAGCGCCAGCAGCAGGCCCAGGGGCTCCACTTTCTTGCCATTCAAACCGATCTCAGGGCCCAGTCTTTCGCCGGCTTCTGGCTGATGCAACATCCGCTGTAAGTAGCAGCCGTTACAGCCTGTTTGTAAATTACAGTCATTTCAAACTAGATTGAGACACTCCCCAAACGCTCCGCGCCGCTGCCGCGACCACCCCCAGCTCCTCTCCCAGAGGGAGAGGGGAGTTAGAGACCAATGCGACAGAAATGTTTCATTACCTGTTTAAAAAATGACTACACTACTTGAAATGACTGCGTTTTCGATTCAAACTAGGGCCCTGCATCCGCACCCAAAACCTTGAATGCGCAGGGCCAGAAGGCTTTTCAAGGACTCCGTCCCGCTGGCGCGATCAGTGGCCCAGGCGTCTCACCCTAACCTGAAACGACGCTATTCGCCAAAGAGAGAAGGGATCCTCACTAGGAAAACACAGCCTCCAGCGCCTGCAAGGTCTTTTTCACCTTGGCCTGGGCTGCCTCCACCTCGGGTTGGTCATAGGCTTTGGCGGCAAAGTCTAGTTGTTCTAAGCTGCGGCCCATCTCCTTAGCCAGGCGCAGCACTTCCCGCTTTTGTTTATCTGGCAGGGTAGCCGCCAGGCCGGTCAAGGTCTTACGAGTGAGTCCCATCGGCCCGTGGATGTAGGAGCGGATCTCCAACCAGTCCTCCGCCTCCACCAGGCTTTGCAGCCGCTCTACCTGTTGCTCCAGTTGTTGCAGCTCTCGGGGCAGGCCAGCAGCCGCTTGCACAGAAAGGGATCCCAGCCACAGCCCCAATGTCAGGATGGCAACCAGCAACACACTCCGCCAGCGACAGATCATCACATACCTCCCACATGCCTGCAACAGGCTTGACTTCTTGGCCATGATTGCCATCAGCTTTTTGGCAATCATTTGGTAATCAAATGAATAGTTTACCCGCTGGCTGCACCTCAGCCCCTTGGCTGCCTCTCGAAGAGCACAGCAAATCGGTTAGGCTAGGGATGTAAAAGAATGTAAATGGCACTCTCATGCAACGCATCATCCTCATGACCGGCAAGGGTGGAGTCGGCAAAACCTCGATGGCGGCGGCGACCGGCTGGCGTTGTGCCGAGATTGGCCTGAAAACTTTGGTGCTGAGCACAGATCCGGCCCACTCTTTGGCCGATAGCTTCGATCAGCCCTTGGGCCATGAGCCGGTCGAGGTCAAACCTAACCTTTGGGGAGCGGAGTTGGACGCCCTCAACGAACTGGAGCTGAATTGGGGATCCGTCAAAACCTACATTACCCAGGTGTTGCAGGCGCGAGGGCTAGATGGGGTGCAGGCACAGGAGCTGGCGATTTTGCCAGGGATGGATGAGATCTTTGCCCTAGTGCGGGTGAATCGCCATTACGACGAAGGCAAGTTCGATGTGTTGATCATCGACTCGGCCCCTACAGGCACGGCCCTGCGCCTCTTGAGCCTGCCGGATGTTTCTGGCTGGTACATGCGCAGGTTCTACAAACCCCTGCAGGGGCTGGCGCAAATGCTGCGTCCTATTGCCGAGCCGATTGTGAAGGGGCTGACCGGGATCCCGCTGCCCAATGACCAGGTGCTGGATGCCCCCTATGAGTTCTATCAGAAGATTGAGCGGCTGGAGCGCATCCTCACCGATAACCGCATCACCTCCGTGCGGCTGGTCACCAACCCGGAAAAGATGGTGATCAAAGAATCGCTGCGGGCCCACGCCTACCTCAGCCTCTACGGGGTGGCCACCGATTTGGTGATCGCCAACCGCATTTTGCCGGATGGAGTGGTGGATCCCTACTTTGCCGCCTGGAAGGCAGCCCAACAGAAATATCGCCAGGAAATCCACGAAAACTTTGCCCCCCTGCCGGTCTTCGAGATCCCGCTGTACTCCGAGGAGTTGGTGGGATGGGACGCCCTAGCCCGCCTGAAAAAAGACCTCTGGGGGGATCGCAACCCGGCGGACGTGCTCTATGCCGAGCAAACCCTGAATGTGGTAACCGACAACGGCCAGTACCGGCTGGATCTTTACTTGCCCGGGATCCCGAAAGAGCAGGTGGAATTGACCAAAACCGGGGATGAGCTGAACATCCGCATCGGCAACCACCGCCGCAACTTGGTTCTGCCCCAGACTTTAGCGGCCATGACCCCGGCCCGCGCCAAGATGGAAGAAGACTACCTGCGCATTCATTTTGCTGCTTGAGGCTGTAGCTGCTCTTGGTTGCGTCAGTGTTGAACGGCAACGGGGCAGCGTCAGCGCCAGATGGCACAATGAGGGTGTTCCCTACTTCTAAAGATGGATCGCCGAGGATCCCTTCTCAGAAGAGGATGAGATCATGCTGTTGCTTCGTATCTTCCTGGTGGCTCTGCTCATCGCTTTGACAGGTTGGTTTTCCCCTCCCGCCAGCGCCCTGCTCAACGACGACCGTTACGATGGCAACATCTTTGCCCTCTACGGGGCCAATGGCGGCATGATCCCCCCCCGCGTTTCCTTGAAGCAGGCGAAAGAGCAAGGGATCCCGGCCCTCCTCGTGTATTACATCGATGACAGTAGCGATTGCAAAAAATACGCCGCCACCATTGCCAACCTGCAGGTTCGCTACGGGCTGGGGGTCTATTTCATCCCCTATTCCGTCGATTCCCTCCTGCCCGGCGACGAGCGCGGCCAATACTACACCGGACAAGTGCCTCAAACCCTCCTCTTCGACCCAGAGGGAAATATCGTCTATCAATCCGTCGGCAACCGCCCCATCACCGAGGTGGAAAACGCTATTCGCGCCCTCTTCAAGTTGGATCCCGTTCCCCCAGGGCTGATCAAAGCCAAACCCTTCAACGAGATCCAAACCGGATTTGCCGGATCCCGTTCTCCCCAAGCCTACCCCCCCACAAAAGCCCAGCCGTGACGGCCAATCCCGATCCCTTTGATCCTCTCGAGGCTCTGCAGGAAAAACTCCAGAGTCTCCAGGCTCGTCTTGCCGACCTCAGAGAATTGGAGCGCATAGCCCAGCTTTCCCCTGAACAATGGGCCGAAATCCAAGCTGAAGCCAGTCAACTGGAGCAACGCCTGCAGGCTTATGTGCTAGAGGTGTTTAATCCTGTCCCCGCTACCTTTTGGCAGGTGGTACGCTTCGGCGGCCTTGGCCTGCTGCTGGGCATTGCCCTGCAGCGCTGGGTGCTGAGCTAGCCAGCACACCCCTTAAGATAAAAAAGCTCTTGGATCCCGGAGCCCTTGCCCATGCGCATGCGACGCCCTAGACCATTTAGTCTTGACCGCAAGACTTCGCGCTTTCTGCCTCTGCTGGGCCTGCTTTTGGCGCTGCTGACCCTCCTGCCCCGTTGTCTGCTGGTTGTCCAACCCGGCTACGAAGCCGTCATCTTCAACCGCCTCACGGGAGTGGAAATGACTCCCCGCCGCGAGGGGATCCATCTGCTGATTCCGGTGCTGCAGTTCCCCACCCTTTACGATGTGCGCACCCAAACCTACAACATGACCAGCCGAAGTGAAGAGCGCAGCGTCAAAGCCGACGATACCCTCACCGCTCTCACTGCCGATGGGCAACGGGTGGATCTGGATGTTTCGGTGCGCTATCGCCTGGATCCGGATCGGGTTCCCGAAATCCATCGCAATGTAGGCCCCGATTACCTGAACAAAATTATTCGCCCCGCCTCCCAAGCCGTGGTGCGCAATGTTATCGCCCGCTATTCGGCCATTGGCGTTTATTCTGAGCAACGAGCTGAAATCCAAGAACAAATTGCCGCTGAGCTCTCTCGCCTAATGCAGCCAGAAGGGCTGGTGCTGCAGAGCTTGCTCTTGCGCAATGTGGAATTTTCCAAAGAGTTTCAGTCGGCCATCGAAGCCAAACAAATTGCCGAGCAAGAGAAGCAAAGAGAAGTGTTTCGCGTAGAGCAGGCTCAACTCATCAAACAACGAATGATTGTCAAAGCCAGCGGTGAGGCCCAAGCCATCGCCCTCAAAGGGGAAGCGCTGCGCAGCAACCCGAACGTCATCCAGCTCGAGTATGTCCGCAACTTGCCCGACGACATCCAAGCCATCGTCAGCGAGCAAAACACCATCCTCAATCTGGGGGACTTTCTCAACAAGTAATCGATTCGAGAGTCCCAAGTTAGGATTGGATCCATCCAGTTCAGGTGCATCCACTCCAAGCCCGTTCTCAACAGACCATCAGCCCCAGCCCCTCTCCCAGAGAAGTGTTGCTGCTGTGCCCCTTAATTTCTTGATGGGCCGTAATTCTCGGCCTTTGCATTCATTTTGCATTCATAGAGAACCCAGCACTCTCCGGTACTCCGGGGGCCAAATACCGGGCCCGACACTCAACTGGCAAGCTGACGTAGGAGCCTGGGGAGTTGACTGGGGCATCCACTCTCCGGAGCATCTGTATCAGACTAAACAGAAGGAGGCTGCCAGGATATCTAGGCTTTGTACAATTGCTCACAAAGCCCTGGGTTGATGGGAGCATGACTCTAGTCAATAATAAGCTCAACTATACTGAAAATAATGTATAATATGTTCAGTACGGATTACTACCAGTTGATCTTTCTGTTTACTTTCGAGTCTGCCAACATGGTAGCCAAAGCAAAGCAGAAAATTGGTAGTAAGACGACACGGAAACTGCGCTTTGGGTATTCTACTCAAAGCTTTGCGGGATACCGCCATTCTGGTTGGAAACAAACAGAATGCTATCGCTGCATAGTTGAACAGTGATGTTCAGCAGTGTTCAGCGTAAATGTATCAGAAAACCCTTCCCTTTCCCGGAGCAGCTCAGTGTAAAGCCTGATGCTCTTTTTTCTCTGATGGGATTACCGTAGAGGTGTTGCTACTGGGATCCTGCAGTGACCAGCTTTTCCTGTGCCCAACTCGCCAAACTCGAGATGCCCAAGATGCCCGTGACAGTTGGGATCCCTGTCACACCTTCTGCGGATGAGGCGGATGAGACAGAGATCGGTCATCTTTTGATCGTCGATGATCAGCCCAACAGCCGCCTGCTGCTGGGGGATCTGCTGCAGAGCATTGGCTATCGGGTCAGCGAGGCCGAAAGCGGCAATCAAGCCCTGCAAATGTTGAAAACCTTCCAGCCGGATCTGATCTTGCTGGATGTCATGATGCCGGGGTTAGATGGGTTCGAGGTCTGTCGACGCATCAAAGCGAATGACGAGACACGCTTGATCCCGGTGGTATTGGTTACAGCGGCCAGCGATCACAAAAATCGCGTGCGCGGTATTGAAGCTGGGGCAGATGATTTCTTGAGCAAGCCCTTTGACGAGTCGGAATTGTTGGCGCGGGTGCGTTCCCTCGTTCGCCAAAAGCACCTCAATGAAGACTTGGATCATGCTGCTCAGGTTCTGTTCGCCATTGCCCGCAGTGTGGAAAGCCGGGATCCCACCACCGGGGATCACTGTGAGCGCCTGGCACAAATGGCCAAGAGCTTCGGCGAGTTTTTGCATCTGCCCCGTCCCCTGATCAAGGTGCTGATGTGGGGAGGTTACCTGCACGACATCGGCAAAGTGGGCATACCCGATGCCATTTTGGGTAAAACAGGCAAGCATACGCCGGAAGAGTGGGAGGTGATGAAATCCCATGTCTTGATCGGGGAGCAAATCTGCCGCCCACTACGCACCATGAAAGAGGTGTTGCCCCTCATCCGTCACCACCACGAGCGTTGGGATGGCAGCGGTTATCCCGACGGCCTCAAGGGGGAAGAGATCCCTCTGGTGGCCCGTATCTTCCAGATCATCGACATCTACGACGCCCTCACCTCGGAGCGACCTTACAAGCGAGCGTTCACCGTTCAAGAGGCCATAAGCATCTTGCGGGAAGAAACAGACAGGGGTTGGCGGGATCCCCAGTTGGTGGAGTATTTCTTTGAGTTTCTGCGATCGCGGGCGCTGGATTTGGAGTAGGCTAGATAGGGCTTACTTGTAGTGTACCAGCAGGATAGAGTCTCTTGCCGGGTGCCGATCCGCTGCGTCGTTGTGTAGGGTGTCGCCAGTTGTTTCCTCGCTCACAACTGTGGCGGCTGGTCAGACAATTTGATTCCCACCAAGTGCTTTTGGGCGGGGGTATGGGGCGCTCTGCCTATGTCTGTCGGCGGCTGGAATGTCTGCAAGCAGCCCGGCGCAAGCAACAGATAAACCGAGCCCTCAAGGCACCTGTGCCTGACTCGTTGTTCCAACGGCTGCTGGATTCTCTTGAGCAAGATTCCCAGGGACATCTCCTCCAAAAGCCTGAGCCTTAGAGGTATTCCCAATGTAGGTAAGATATTCAAAGCGCCTCTTCAGGTTCGCTAAGTTGCGAACCACACGGCAGCCCCTCTCAACTGTCAGAATGGGAGTTGGCTGGAAAACTGAGGCCAAGTGGGATGAACTGCAGAGAGGTTATTCTGGAGGCGCTGTTGACATTTGCTCGTTCTTCCTCGGTTGCTTTACTGGATGTCCCCTGTGGATGTTGCCAGAGCAGCTTCAGACCTGGGTTCCCTTCAGGCCGGATCCCCGGAGGATTGCCGAGCTGTTCTCGATGCGCCGGAGGAAGCCCCCGCAAGCCCGAAAGGTTCGGCTCAACCCAATAACTTGGTTCCCATTGAGTTTGGATAGTAAAACTGACGAGAAGTAAAGGAGCAGAGGCTAGCAGACGAATGACCGATAAAGTTCGAATTTATGATATTGCCCGTGAGATGGGGCGTGACAGTCGGGATGTGCTGGAGGTTTGTGAGCAACTGGGGATCCCTTTCAAAACCCACAGCAGCACCATTTCTCCGGAGCAAGCTGAGTTGGTGCGCAGCAAGCTGGGCGCCCCCCACATTGTGAAACCTCCTCGACCCCGGCCCAAACCCCCATCTGAAAGCCTGCCGCCGGAGCCTCCTGCTGAAGCCAAAGTCGGTGAGCGCCCTCAGCAGAAAGTTCCCGGCACCGCCAGCGCGATCGTCGGCATTCGTCGGCCCGCGCCTGCTCAGCAGCCAGCTCCAGTTGGCGAAGCCAAGACTGCTGAAACTCTGCCGGCTGCCAAGCCCTCGCTGTCTCGACCTGAGCGAGTCTCCCCCGAAAAGGGATCTGCTGGTGGTGCTCAGCTCATAGGCCCACCGCGGCGGCAGGTTACCCCTCTTGTCCGCTCGTCTGAGGCCACCCAAAAGCCGGAGACTGTTTCTCAACCGGCAACCCCTCCCACTCCCTCTGAGTCTGCCGCGGCCAAAGCCAGCGGCTCGGAGCCCAGTCCTGTGGCCAAGCGCCCAATCGTACTCTCGCCCCCTCAACGAGCTACCTCCGGGACAAAACCGCCGGCAGAGCGGCCTGAACCGCCGCAAAAAGCTCCCGAGCCCAGTCGCCCCAGCCCCTCAGAAGCACCATCCCCCAGCCACGCCCGCGTTCCTCAGCCTGCGGAAGAAAAAGCTCCTTCTCCTCCACCTGCGCAGCGCCCCCGTCCACAACTGGTGAGCGCACCCGTTCGCCCTGGCACGCGCTCCCCGGCAACCAAAGAAGACAGTGTCAGCAGCGGCAAAGCCGGTGAAGCCCCTCGTCCGCAGCGGCGGATGGAATTGGTGGGGCCCCCTACCCGTCCTGTGGCCAAGCCGGCTCCCCCTGAGCCAGATGCCGCCTCTCCCTTGCCAGAAAGAATCCCTGGGGAACGTCCCAGCCCGGTGTTGGTAGAGGCTCCTGTAAGACCTACCCCACCCAAGGTCAAGCGCAAAACGGAAGAAGAAGAGGACGACGAGCTACAAGCTCTCAGTCGGCGGGCTGCCCGCGTCCAAGCCAAACGCAAACGCAGTCGGAGACGGGGGGAAGGAGATGGAGATGGTTTGGATTTGGATCCCATGACCATCATTTCAGCGGTCAAGCAGGCTGAGCTGAACGCCCTCAAGCCCTTGGCTCGCCCCACCGCCAAGCCTCCTTCCTATCGCCCACCCGCGGCAACGGCTGCTCCCCCTGCCCGCCCCCGCCCTGCTGCCCGTTTGCAGCAGCAACCTACCTCCGCTGAGGCTGGTGCTGCCGATCGCGCTAGCGGGACAGAGCCCTTGCCCGAAGAGAAGGTGTTGCTCTTGGATGGCAGCCTCACCGTTCAGGAATTGGCCCATCGCCTGCGCGTGGCCGAAACTGAGATCATCAAAACCCTCTTTTTCAAGGGGGTGATGGTGACCATCAACCAGGTCTTGGATGAGTCGCTGGCCGAGTCGGTGGCCAAAGAGTTGGGCTACGAGATTCGCCGGCCCAAGGCAGAACCCGAGGCTAAAAAAACCGAAATGCTGGACGTGGAGGACATCGACCATCTGGTCTCGCGTCCGCCGGTGGTAACCATCATGGGCCACGTGGACCACGGCAAAACCACTCTCCTCGATGCCATCCGCGACACCAAAGTGGCGCAGGGAGAGGCTGGCGGGATCACCCAGCGCATCGGTGCCTACCATGTGGATGTGAACTTTGAAGGCCAGAAGCGGCGCATCGTTTTCCTGGATACTCCTGGCCACCAGGCTTTTACCGCCATGCGCGCCCGGGGAGCCCGCGTCACCGACATTGCGGTTTTGGTGGTGGCCGCCGACGATGGGGTACAACCGCAAACTCTGGAAGCGATCAGCCATGCGCGGGCGGCTCAGGTGCCGATCATCGTGGCCATTAACAAGATCGACAAGCCCGGCAGCCAGCCAGAGCGCATCAAGCAGCAGTTGGCGGAGCACGGCCTATTGCCAGAGGAGTGGGGTGGCGACACGCCCATGGTGGAGGTGAGCGCTCTCACCCGCCGTAACCTGGATGCTCTGCTGGAGATGATCCTATTGGTGGCCGATGTGGCGGAGCTGCAGGCCAACCCCAATCGTCCCGCTCGCGGCACGGTGATCGAGGCCCACTTGGACAAAGCCCGCGGGCCAGTGGCCACTTTGTTGGTGCAAAACGGCACCCTGCGGGTGGGGGATACCCTGGTGGCCGGCGCAGTGCTGGGCCGGGTCAAAGCGATGATGGACGACCGCGGCCAGCGGTTGCAGGAAGCCGGGCCCTCTTCGGCGGTACAACTGCTGGGCTTGGATGAAGTCCCGGCAGCCGGGGATGAGTTTCAGGTTTACACCGACGAAAAAGAGGCCCGTCGCATTGCCCAAGAGCGGGCGGAGGTGCTGCGGCAAACCCGTCTGCAACAGGCGCTGCTGTCTCGTCGCGTGAGCTTGGGTAGCGTTTCCGCCAAAGCCCAAGAAGGCCAGCTCAAGGAGTTGAACTTGATCATCAAGACGGATGTCCAGGGATCCGCCGAGGCCATTCAGACAGCGCTGCGGGATTTGCCCCAAGAGGAAGTCCAGTTGCGGGTTCTGCTGGCGGCCCCTGGCGAGATCACGGAAACCGATGTGGATTTGGCTGCGGCCAGCGACGCCATCATCCTCGGTTTCAACACCACCCTGGCCCCCGGCGCCCGCCAGGCTGCCGATGACAAGGGCGTGGATGTGCGGGAGTACGACATCATCTACAACCTGCTGGACGATCTGCGGGCGGCCATGGAGGGCCTGCTGGAGCCGGAAGAAGTGGAGGAGCCGCTGGGCCAAGCGGAAGTGCGCCTGGTGATCCCCATCGGGCGCGGTGCGGTTGCCGGCAGCTATGTGCTCTCGGGCAAGGTGCAGCGCAATGCTCTGGTGCGAGTTCGTCGCAAAGGGGAGGTGGTTTACGAAGGTCGTCTCGACTCTCTGAAGCGCTTCAAGGACGACGTGCGGGAGGTGGCTGCCGGCTTCGAGTGTGGGATCGGCATCGACAAGTTCCAATCCTGGCAGGAAGGCGACATCATCGAGGTGTACCAGATGGTCACCAAGCGGCGGACGCTGGCCTCTGTCTAGCTTCATCAAGGCACTTCAGGTTGGCCTGCCGGTCAGGCCTGTGTTCTCGGGCAGAGGATCCCAAACAGGGAGGGAAAATTTGAGCTGATCGCGTAAGCGGGACGGAGTCCTCAGAGGGGGGAATGGATGCAACAGAGCCAGAGACTGAGCCAGATGCTGTTTGTAACGCTGCGGGAGGATCCCGTTGAGGCCGAGCTGCCCAGCCACAAATTGCTGCTGCGGGGCTGCTTTATCCGGCGGCTCTCCCCAGGGATCTACACCTATCTGCCGCTCCTCTGGCGGGTGCTGCAAAAGATCTCGGAGATTGTCCGGGAGGAGATGAACGCCATCGGCGCTCAGGAGTGTCTTTTGCCCCAGCTGCAGCCGGCAGAGATCTGGCGGGAGTCGGGCCGCTGGGAGGTGTACACCCAGGCGGAAGGGATCATGTTTGCCCTTAAGGATCGCCAGGGACGTGAGCAGGCCCTAGGCCCCACCCATGAGGAGGTGATCACCTTGCTGGCCCGGGATCTCATCCGCTCCTATCGCCAGTTGCCGCAGACGCTCTACCAGATCCAGACCAAGTTCCGGGATGAGATTCGGCCCCGCTTTGGCCTAATGCGAGGGCGGGAATTCATCATGAAAGACGCCTATTCCTTCCACGCCAACGAGGAAAGCCTGCGCCAGACCTACCAAGATATGTACCGAGCCTATAGCCGCATCCTCAGGCGCTGTGGGCTGGAGTTTCGCGTGGTGGATGCTGATGCCGGGGCGATCGGGGGGCCATCGGCGGCCTCGCAGGAGTTTATGGTGCTGGCCTCTGCCGGAGAAGATGAGATTCTCTACACGCCCGATGGCTCCTATGCTGCCAATGTGGAGAAGGCCGTCTCCATCCCGCCGCCAGCGGCAGAGTCTCCCTACACCGCCTTCCAGGTTCTGGATACGCCGGGAACCGAAACCATCGAGAAGCTGGCCGCTTTCCTAAAAATCTCCTCTACCCTGATCGTTAAAAACGTCCTCTACCAAGCCCTTTACGACAACGGCCTGCGGGTGGCAGTGCTGCTCAGCATCCGCGGGGATCAAGAAGTCAATGAGGTCAAACTGGCCAACCACCTCAGCCGCCTGGCAGAGCGCTACCAAGCCAGCAAATTGCTCAAGCTCGCCTTGGCCGATGCCGAGATCCAAAACAGTTGGCAGGGGGATCCCATCCCGGTGGGCTACATTGCCCCCGACTTGCCGGATAGCTGTCTGGGCCGGCAAAAAAACCTTGCCCCCCAGATCCTGCGCTTGGCCGACCAGACGGCAGCCCTGCTGCAGAACTTCGTAACCGGCGGCAACCAGGTGGGGCAGCACGTGGTGGGGGCCAACTGGGGCGAGCAATATCCCCTGCCGGAAGTGGTGGATGTGCGCAAGGCACAGGCGGGGGATCGTTCTGTACTCAACCCCGACCAGATCCTGGAAACGGCCCGTGGCATCGAGATCGGCCATATCTTTCAGCTAGGCCTCAAGTTCTCGCTGCCAATGCGGGCCACCTTTACCGACGAACAGGGATCCGAGCAGCCCCTCTGGATGGGCTGTTATGGCATTGGGGTATCCCGCTTGGCCCAGGCGGCGGTGGAACAGTCCCACGATGCCAATGGCATCATCTGGCCCGTGGCCATTGCCCCCTATCACGTAGTGGTGGTGGTGCCCAACATCTCCGACGCCGAGCAGATGAGCGTGGCGGAAAAACTGGTGCAAGATCTCGCTGCTGCCGGCATCGAGACCCTCTGGGATGACCGGGACGAGCGGGCCGGCGTCAAGTTCAAGGATGCAGATCTCATCGGGATCCCCTATCGCCTCACCACGGGGCGCAGCCTCAAACAAGGCAAGGTGGAACTCACCGAGCGGGCCAGCGGCCAAGCCACGGAAATTCCCATTGAAGAAGTGGTGACCACCCTGAAAGAGCGGATTGAAGCAGCCCTAGCTGTGCCAGACTGAGCGTGGTTTCTCCTGAACTCCATGCTGAACATCTCCATTCTTAAAGAAGACGAATCCTATACTTTTCGCTCTTATTTTGAGATGCCCTACGAGCCGGATGAAATCTTGGCTCAGTTTGGCTATCGACTGGAAATTGGGGAGTGGACATGGCCTGTTGCCCCTGCGCCGCCGCAAACCCCAGTTTTGAAAGATCGGATCCGACAATTGTTACCTTTGGTTAGCCTCACCAGCGAAACAGCGCGGCGGGAATTGCTGGTGGCTCCTGTGCTGACCGAAGTGGCTCTCCATTGTCGAGTTCCTTTGCGGCTGGAGTATCCCCTGATGGTCAACAATTGGTTGAAGGGCAGCCTCGATTATCTGTTGCGAGGGAAGAACATCCTGCTGGTGGTTGAAGCCAAAAAGGACGATCTAACGCGGGCCTTTGTGCAAATGGCTGTAGAAATGATTGCCCTGGCGCAGGTGGAGCAGCAGGCTCAGATCTACGGTGCAGTGACGATGGGGTCTATCTGGCAGTTCGGACAAATTCTTGCCCATCAGCAGGTGATCAAACAAGACTTAACGCTGTATCGGGTACCTGAGGAGCTAGAAACCATTGCCGGCATTCTCACTGCCATGGTCAGCAACCCCAGCCCATCGTGAATTAAAAGCGTGAATTAAAAGTAAGTCATGGATCGAAAAACAGTCTGGTTTGCCCTAAAATTGATGCTGGCTGCTGCCGGGATCAGCACAGCCATCAAGTATGGTGGCCCTTACTTGGCCTTGCCGGAGCAAATGCCAGTGGTGGTCGGGATGATCGTTTTGCCCACCTTGATCATGGCCGGGATCCTGTGGCGCTGGCAAATGCAGTCTCCTCTATCCAAAACTCCCCTACAAGCCGGCAAGGGATCCCTGGGAATTGAAGATGATAGAGCCTTCACCCCCAGCCCTTCTCCCAGGGGAGAGAGGGAAGTCTGAACTGCTGGACATGGAAGGCTGCCCAGATCCCTTGATGGGTGGGGGGAAGTCTATCGGGATGGGCTGGGATCCCTTGAACCCCTACTGCTGGGTAAGGCGCAGGGTTACCGTTGGGCTGGTTTGGTTGCCGGAAGTGGCCGTGAGATTCACCTGATACACCGTGCCAGAGGCCGGAATGGGAGGCCGAACGGTGATGGTGAAACGGCCCTGGGCATCTGCCTGCACCGTTTGGTTGGTCACGGTCTGTTGGGCGCTGATGATGCCCCCCAGAGAGGTCGAAGCCGTTACATTCACCCGCACCGAAGCATTGGGAGCTGTAGTGCCCTGCAGCGTAAACGAAGAACCGGAAACCCGATCCCCATCCTGCAGGTTGGTGATTTGAGGCAAGAGGGGGCTGGGGGCGCTGACTGTAGCGGAAACCTCTTGGGTGGTCAGCCGCTGGATGCCCCCGGTGGCCCCTTCGATCAGGCGGGCCGGTTGTTCGGCGGTCATGAAGCGCACTTGGCCGCCATTTTCCAGGCGGGCGACGACGATCCCTTCCCGGGTGGTATCTTTCGCCTCGATTAGGGCGTTCACTACATAGGTGCCGCTGGAAACTTCCTGAGCCGGCAAGGTTTGCACTTGCCGTCCATCCTGGATGAGGTAAACCGTTACCCGGCTGGAAGGGGTACCTTTGACGGTGACCAACAGGATTTCTCCCGCTGCCAAAGGGCGACTGCCGGCATTGTGATCCACTAAGTCGATGGAAGCGCGGACAGGGCTACCCACGGTGAAGCTCCAAGTCACGCGGCGGGTCACCCCCTGGGTATTGGTGAACTCCAGCAAGACTTCCCGACGCCCCGGCGGCAGAGGTTGGGCAGGGCGATAGGTGAAGAAATCGCGGGTAATCACCGACTGGGAAGTGACGTCTTGGCCATCCAGGAAAACCCTCACCGTTTCCGGACGCACGCTGACTCCATCTTGGCTGCGAAAAGAAGCCGAGATTGGGGAGGTAGGTTCAACATTGGTGGCCGCTTGAGCTGGGCTGGGATCCGTAATTTGCTGAGCCCTTGCAGGCAAGCTCGACAACCCCACAACCGCAGCGCCAATCACCAAGGCCCGGGGAAACCAGGAATACAAGTTATCGCTCATGAGACCATCCAAGAAAAAGATAGACTACAGACAGACTACACAGGCAACAAGCCCAGAGAAAGGCTAAACAGAGTCCGGCAGAACATCGGCCTCGATATCCTGTTCGAATCCTGTCACAGGGGATGGCCCCTGTCGATACGCCTAAACCTCTGATCGGCTCTCCAATAGACTCAATCCCAGCGTCAAAACCGGGCAAAGTCAACTGCCATCTACCGTGTGGGATCCCATGTCCATCCTGGCAAAATCCAGAAGATGACTGTAGGTGAGGATGTAAGGGATCCCTTTGATCAACTAACTTGTGTCGTGACCGCCGATCGCCGATCGATTTATGTCAGTTTATTGATATCAATTCACAAAAATAGCCCCTGTCTCTTGCAGATCGAGGCAATGATCGCCGGAGACATCGTTGACCAGCCGCACCTCTACGGTGATCACATTCAAGGGATCCACGCTCACCTGGTAGCCCACAGGAGCCAACATCGGCGTGTTGATGGCCATGCAATTGGGGATCAACAGGTTGCTCAGGCGCAACGTTTCGCCGGCAGGCAGTTCCGAGACTTTCTGGCGGGGATCGGTAAAGCCGTATTCCAAAGGCAGACCGGTGCGATTGCGGATCACCAGCTCTGCCGGCAGGTCGGGGTTGAAGCGGGCCACTGGGCGATCAAAAACCAATTGATCGACACCCACCGGTAAGCGCGGCAACGGCACTGTCTGAAAGGTAGGCTGAGCGGCAACCCAGAGGGATCCCTGCAACAACCCTCCGCCAACCCAGCCGCCCAGCAGAGTCGCCAACGTCAAAACCATTCTTTTGCTCCGTTCTGCATAGCTCATGGCTTTCGCCTCAGGATGTGCTTCCAGACTGGTGGGAGTTGGATCCCTTGCCTGCTTGTATTGTTCCCAAAAACGGCTGGCCGGGCCAGATGGCTGCTGTTTTTTCCAGGGTATGCCCCAACCAGCTAAGATCCCGTGGGGGGGAAGTTAAGTTAGAGTTGGCAATGCAAAGGGAGGCATGGCCATGCCAGCAGAACCGAAAAAGTCGGAGAAAAACTTCTCGTGGAAGGGCAGTGCCGACGCGGGCCGGGCGCTGACGATTTTGGCTGCCGTGGGAGCCGCGGTGATTTTACTGGCGGGGTTCCTACAGTAGGCAAACAGTAGGCAAAGCTGTTTGTGTCTGCAGCCGGCACAAGCACCTCAGCACGGCGGCGGAAGCCAAAGTTTCTTCTTCAAGGCGATTTCAAGGCGATGGTGGCAGCCTGCTCGACTTCCAACTTGCCTTCAAGGATCATCCCCGCCATGGTTGAAGATGTCCTCAAGGCAAAGGTGTTGTCTGCGGGGCAGGAAGCCGCCCTCGACTGCGTTCTCCGCCATGGCTGCCCTACAGAAAGAAGCAGATCCGGATGCTTTGGAAGTCCTGCTGATTGGTTGATGCGAGGTTCGCTACGCCTGTCCGGGTCACGCCGCTGGGCAGCAGGCTCAACAGGGAAAAAAGCCCAGCAGAGAAGGGATCCCTGCTGAGCCCCTTGAAAGCGCCGAGGAAGGGGTAAAGTGCCCTCAGCCCAGCAGCCGGCGGGCAGTGTTGAGCACGTTCTCCACCGTGAAGCCGAACTTCTCCATGCACACCGGGCCGGGGGCGGAAGCGCCAAAGCGATCGATGCCAATGGCCACCCCCTCAAACCCCAGGTACTTGTGCCAGCCGAAGGTGCAGCCTGCCTCGACGGAGACGCGCTTGGTGACGTTGGGGGGCAGAACGGAATCGCGGTAGCTCTGGGGCTGGGCCTCAAACAGCTCCATACAGGGCATAGAGACCACCCGCACGGCCCGGCCTTCCTGCTTCAGTTGGGCGGCAGCTTTCACCGCCAGCTCCAGTTCAGAGCCGGTGGCGATCAAGATCAGCTCTGGGTTGGGGGCATCCACCACCACATAGGCCCCTTTGGCTACGCCTTCAACAGAGGTGCCCTCCACCGGGTTGACCGCCTGCCGGGTGAACACCAGCACAGAAGGGGTGGTCTTGGCTTCTAGGGCCACCTGGTAGGATCCCACCGTTTCGCGGGCATCTGCCGGGCGCAGCACATAGAGATTGGGAATGGCCCGCAGGGAGGCCAAAGTTTCCACCGGCTGGTGGGTGGGGCCATCTTCTCCCAAGGCGACGGAGTCGTGGGTCATGACGTGCAGCACCCGCACTTGCGAGAGGGCCGATAGGCGGATGGCAGGCCGCATGTAGTCTGTGAAGATCAAAAAGGTGGCGTCGTAAGGGATGAGACCTCCATGAAGCGCCATGCCGTTGGCAATGGCTCCCATGCCGTGTTCCCGCACCCCAAAGCGGAAGTTACGCCCCTCGTAAGAGCCGGCCTGAAACTCTGGGATCCCCTTTAGATAAGTCATGTTGGAGTGGGCGAGATCTGCGGATCCCCCCAGCAGTTCCGGCACCGCTTTGGCCAAGGCATTCAGACAAAACTTGGAGAGGTTGCGGGTGGATTCTCTGCCGGTTTCGGCAATGGGGGCCAGCGCTTCTTTCCAGCCCACCGGCAGCTCCCCGGCCATGATGCGCTTGAACTCGGCGGCCTCTTCGGGGTAAGCCTTCTCGTAGGCGGCGAAGCGCTCGTTCCACTCGGCCTCGGCCTTGGCCCCTTTTTCGATGGCCTGGCGGAAGTGGGCCAGCACCTCGTCGGGAATGTAAAACTCCGGCTCCAGAGGCCAACCCAGGTTTTGTTTGGTGAGCTTCACCTCTTCCGGCCCCAGGGGTGCCCCATGGACGCTCTCGCTGCCGGCCTTGTTGGGGGATCCGTAGCCGATGGTGGTCTCGACAATGATCAAAGAAGGCTTGTTGGTGACTTCCTTGGCTTTTTGGATGGCCTCGGCGATCCCCTTCAGGTCGTGGTTGCCGTCGTCTACCTTTTGCACGTGCCAGCCGTAGGCTTCATAGCGTTTGCCCACATCTTCCGTAAAGGCGATTTCTGTGCTGCCGTCGATGGAGATGTGGTTGCTGTCGTAGAGCATGATCAGCTTGCCCAGTTGCAGGTGGCCGGCCAAAGAAGCTGCTTCGGAAGCCACCCCCTCCATGTTGCAGCCATCCCCCAAGATCACGTAGGTGTAGTGATCCACAATGGTGTGGCCGGGCTTGTTGAAGCGGGCGGCCAGATGGGCCTCGGCAATCGCCAGCCCAACCGCGTTACCCACCCCTTGCCCCAGCGGGCCGGTGGTGACCTCTACCCCCGGAGTTTCAAAGTTTTCCGGGTGGCCGGGGGTTTTGGATCCCCACTGGCGGAACTGCTTAATGTCCTCCAGGCTTACATCGAAGCCGGTTAGGTGCAGCAGCGCGTACTGCAGCATGCAGCCATGCCCCGCCGAGAGCACAAAGCGATCCCGATCCACCCACTTGGGGTTGCGGGGGTTGAACTTCATGAACTGCTGCCACAACACATAGGCCATGGGTGCTGCTCCCATCGGTAGGCCGGGGTGGCCGGAGTTGGCCTTCTGAACAGCATCCACCGCCAAAAAGCGAATCGTGTTGATGGCAAGTTGTTCCAGAGAGGGAGGAGCAGCAACAACCATGTGGGATCCCTATCGCTCGACATTTGCTTTCCAGTATGCCGCGTTTTGGGTCGTGCTTCCGAGGCGGCAGGGATCAATTGGGCCGGGAAATTGGCTTTGTCCAAATTCCAACGGGGCCAAATGGCAGGCTAAGCTGAGTGATACCGTCGCTGCTGTTTTGTGCTGGAGCACTTCTTTGACCGTTGTTTCTTCTTCTCCTGGCGGCAAACCCTCCTGGCTGCGGGCCAAGGCCCCTCAACGGGTGGGATCCGTCCAGCAACTGCTGCGGGACTTGGGCCTGAACACGGTTTGCGAAGAAGCTTCCTGTCCAAACCTGGGGGAGTGTTTTGCCAACGGCACCGCCACCTTTTTGATCATGGGCCCGGCCTGTACCCGCGCCTGCCCCTACTGCGATATCGACTTCACCAAACGCCCCCTGCCCCTGGATGCCACCGAACCCCGGCGGGTGGCGGAAGCAGTGGAGCGCTTGGGGTTGCGCCATGCGGTAATTACATCAGTGAATCGGGACGACCTGCCCGATGGGGGAGCCAGCCAGTTTGTGGCCTGCATTGCGGAAATCCGCCGCCGCATGCCCCAGACCACCATCGAGGTCTTGATCCCAGACCTATGTGGTAACTGGCAGGCGCTGCAGCAGATCTTGGCCGCCCGACCGACGGTGCTCAACCACAATACCGAAACGGTGCCCCGCCTCTATCGCCGTGTACGCCCGCAAGGGAACTACGAGCGCTCCCTCAAACTGTTGGAGTTGGCACGGCAATGGGATCCCGGCCTGTACACCAAGTCGGGGGTGATGTTGGGTCTGGGAGAGACAGCCGAGGAGATCTTGCAGGTGATGCGGGATCTGCGCCGGGTGGGTTGTGACATCCTCACGCTCGGCCAATACCTGGCGCCCAGCCCCAAACACCTGCCGGTGGAGCGCTACGTTCCCCCCGAAGAGTTCGACCATTGGCGACGGGTGGGGGAAGAGCTGGGCTTTTTGCAGGTGGTGTCCTCCCCTCTCACCCGCAGCTCCTACCATGCCGAGGCTGTGCAAGAGTTGATGCAGCGCTTTCCCAGGAGGAGCTCCTGAGCGCTGGGGCCTCGCCGGCTGCCCGACCTTGTGGGTTGCGCGAGAGAAGAACCCTACTCTGAGATTGGCTCAAGGCCGGGTTTCAGGGCGGCTACAACGTCAGGGATCCCACCTTGTGCTCTATGAGCTGCGCCAGATCTTGCAGGAAGGCCGCTGCATGGGCGCCGTAGATGACACGGTGATCGCAGGTAAGGTTCACCTGCATTTGGGAACGGATGGCAATCGCTTTTTCCGGCGTCGCCACCACCGTGGGGCGAGAAGCGCCGATGGCCAAAATGGATCCCTGGTTGGGGGGCAAAATGGCGTCGAAGCGATCCACCCCAAACATGCCCAGGTTGGAGAGGGTGAAGGTGCCGCTGTTGTACTCCTCTGGCTGCAGTTGCTTACGCCGCGCCCGCTCCACCAGATCCTTCCAGCGGCGGGAGATCTCATACAGATCCAGCCGGTTGGCTTGCTTTAGGACAGGGGTGATCAGCCCGCCATCCTCCATGGCCACGGCCACGGCGATGTTGATATCCGATTTGTAATGGATGCCGTTTTCTGTGTAGCTGGCATTCAAAAGGGGATGCTTCTCCAGGGTCAGGGCCACCGCTTTGACCAAGAGGGCCGTCAGGGTGACTCCTTTGGGCTTCACCTGTTGGTAGAGGTGATCCAGGCTATCGGTGGTGATGGTGTAGCCGACGTGGAACACTGGCACGCCCAGGCTGGCGTTCATGTTGCGCACCACCGCCGCTTGTAGGGTGCTGAGGGGAACTGTCTCTCCCAAGGGGACAGCCACAGGAGTTGGAGGCGCGGGGGCTGGAGCAGAGGGGGCAGCCACTGCAGGAGCGGAAAGGGCCGCAGCTCGCTCCACGTCTTCAGCGACGATGCGACCATTGGGGCCAGAGCCGCGCACGGTGCGCAGATCGATCCCCAGGCTCTCCGCCAGTTTTTTCGCCCGTGGAGAAGCCACGATCCGCTGGGATCCCGATCCATTTTGGGGGGCAGGGGTGGGAGCAGGAGCAGGGCTGGCTGATGGAGCTGCGGGAGGGGGTGCCACAGGGGCAGCTCCGGCAGAGAGGGCCTTGGCTTTTTCCTGGGCCTGGGCCACTTCTGCCTCGCTTTCGGCAATCAGGGCGATGGGCGCGCCCACCGGGGCCGATGCTCCTGCCGGAATGAGGATGCTGGCCAGGATGCCGCTGTGGAAGGACTCCACGTCCATGTCCGCTTTGTCGGACTCCACCACCAGGATGTTTTCTCCTTTCTCCACGCGGTCGCCGGGGTTCTTAAGCCAGGTGACGATCTTGCCCGTTTCCATGGTGGAGCTGAGGGCCGGCATGGAGAGTTCGTGGATCATCGATGGGGATGGGAACACAGCAGAAGAGATTGTAACTCAGGAGACGGGATCCCCGCGCACGTCCCTGGGCCGGCTTTGGGCTCACCGGGCGCCAGCCGCTTCTGCTTCGGCCACCACCAGCAGAGTTTTCAGCAGGGAATCGGGGTTGAGGCTGATGGAATCGATCCCTGCTTGCACCAGGAAGCGGGCGAAGTCGGGGTAGTCGCTGGGGGCCTGCCCGCAGATGCCGATCTTGCGGCCATGGCTTTTCACCGTCTGGATCACCTGGGCGATCATCCGCCTGACGGCCTCGTGGCGCTCGTCAAAAAGGTGGGCCACCAGGGCTGAGTCGCGATCCAGGCCCAGGGTGAGCTGGGTGAGGTCGTTGGAGCCGATGGAGAAGCCGTCGAAGATCTGGCAAAACGCGTCGGCCAGGATAACATTGCTGGGCAATTCGCACATCACGTACACCTGCAGGCCGTTTTCTCCCCGCACCAGGCCATGGCGGGCCATCTCCTCCAGCACCTTGTGCCCCTCTTCCGGCGTGCGGCAGAAGGGGATCATCAAGATGACGTTGGTCAGGCCCATCTCATCCCGCACCCGTTTCATGGCCCGACACTCCAAGGCAAAGCCCTCACGGTAGCGGGGATCCGTGTAGCGGGAGGCCCCCCGCCAGCCGATCATCGGGTTTTCCTCGTGGGGCTCGTAGCGGGATCCCCCCAACAGGTGGGCATACTCGTTGCTCTTGAAATCCGACAGCCGCACGATCACCGGCTTGGGGTAAAAGGCGGCAGCAATGGTGGCCACCCCCTGGGCCAGCTTGTCCACAAAGTACTCCGGCTTGTCGGCATACTGGGCGGTGAGCTCTGCCAGGCGCGGCTCCTCTTTCACCGCCTGCTCGTAGTTGAGCAAAGCCAGCGGGTGGACTTGAATGTGGTTGGCAATGATGAACTCCAGCCGCGCCAGCCCCACGCCATCGCAAGGGATCCCGCTGAGGCCGAAGGCTTTTTCTGGGTTGCCCACATTCATCATCAGCTGGGTGCGGGGACGGGGCAGCTCCTCCAGCGGGATCTCCGTCACCTCATAGGGCAACAGGCCCGGGTAGACCCGCCCTTCTTCCCCTTCAGCGCAGGAGACGGTGATGGGCTCGCCGGAACGGAGCACCTGCGTGGCGTTGCCGCAGCCAACAATGGCCGGGATCCCCAGCTCGCGGGCGATGATGGCCGCATGGCAAGTTCTGCCCCCCTGGTTGGTGACGATGGCGCTGGCCTTTTTCATGATTGGCTCCCAGTCGGGATCCGTTTTTTCGGTCACCAGCACCTCGCCGGCCTGAAACTGATCCGAGCGGCGCACATCCAAAATGACGCGGGCTGTGCCCTGGCCAATGGCCTCGCCTACGGCCCGTCCCCGCACCAGAGGCTCGGGCTGCGCCCCAGGCTGGGTGAAGCGATAGGTGGTCAGCTGGTTGGCCCCTTTTTGCGACTGCACCGTTTCGGGGCGGGCCTGGACGATAAACAGCTCGCCGGTGATCCCATCTTTGGCCCACTCGATGTCCATGGGGGTGAAGCGGCCCCGCAGCGCCGAGTAGTGCTCCTCGATCAAGCAGGCCCACTGGGCCAATTTGAGGATTTCCTCATCCCTGAGGGCATATTGCCGGCGCAGGCTTTCGGGGACAGCCACGTTTTTGGTGGAACGGGATCCCCCCTCGTCGTAGACCAGCTTCAGGGCCTTGCTGCCCAGCTTGCGGGAGAGGATGGGGCGCAGTCCCTGCTTGAGGGTGGGTTTGAAGACCACGTACTCATCGGGGTTGACGATCCCTTGCACCACGTTTTCCCCCAGACCATAGGCGGCGGTGATGAGCACTGCGTCTTTAAAGCCGGTTTCTGGGTCGATGGAGAACATCACCCCCGAGCAAGCCAGATCCGAGCGCACCATCTTCTGCACCCCCACCGAGAGGGCTACTTGAAAATGGTCAAAGCCCTTGATTTGGCGGTAGGAAATGGCCCGGTCGGTAAACAGGCTGGCAAAACAGTGGTGGCAGGCATTGAGCACCGCCCGCACCCCACGCACGTTCAGGTAGGTCTCCTGCTGGCCGGCAAAGCTGGCATCCGGCAAGTCTTCTGCCGTGGCGCTGGAGCGCACTGCCACATCGGTGTCGGGGCCGTAGCGCTCGCACAGCTTTTGGTAGGCTTCGGCGATGGCCTGCTCTAGCTGAGGGGGGAAGGGAGTTTGCAAGATCAAGGTGCGGGCAGCCTTGCCCCGCTCGCGCAAATTTTGGACATTCTCAATGTCTAAGTCTTTGAAAATCTCCTGCAACTTCTCCTCTAGGCCCGCAGAGGCGATGAACTGGCGATACGCATGGGCGGTGGTGGCAAATCCTGTCGGCACCTGGATCCCCTTTGAGGTGAGCTGCTGCAGCATTTCTCCCAAGGAGGCGTTTTTCCCGCCCACCTGGGCAACGTCCCGCAGCCCCACCTCCGTCAGGGGCAAGACCAAAGGCGGCTCTGAGCCAAGCTGGGGTTGAGAGGGTTGCTGAAGCTGGGATCCCCTGGTTGCTCCATCCGACATGCCTTACCTCCTTCTTAGATCCATTGAGCGATCCATTGAGCCAACGCCAATTGCTGGGGTGTGCTGTGTTGTCGGCTTGGGATCGCTCCCGGCTCTCCTATGCCAACACTCGGCCCAACTCATTCTTGGTGGGCCATAGCCTCACTCTAGTCAGGATTTTCTGCCCCTTAAAATTGCCCAGGGATCCCCCCAAGAAGGCTTAGAAGGCGATGAGACAAGGCAGATCCCCCCACCACCTGCCTGCGGAAGTTGCTGCAAATCTTCGACCTTTTTTACTCAGTGCAAAAGTAGCCGGGCTGCCACAATGGTCAAAGAAGGCAATTTGGGCAACAACGGCATGGAGGGCCACAAGGAGGCTGCAGCAGACATTCGCCAGATCAGGGTGACGGAAAAACAGCAGGGCTTGCGGCTGGATCGAGGATTGGCAGAGCAACTGCCGGAGCTGTCGCGGTCGCGCCTGCAGCAGCTTATCCGCCAGGGCCAGGTTTGGCTCAATGGGCAGCCCTGCCGGGATAAGGATCGCCCCCTGCAAGCTGGGGATGAAGTCGAGGTGCGGATCCCGCCAGCCACCCCGACTGCCCTGCAGCCGGAGCCGATCCCCTTGGACATTCTTTACGAAGATGACGATTTGCTTGTGATCAACAAGCCCCGCGGTTTGGTGGTGCACCCCGCCCCCGGCCACGCCAGTGGCACCCTGGTGCACGCCCTGCTGGCCCACTGCCCCCATCTTTCAGGCATCAACGGCGAGCTGCGTCCAGGTATTGTCCATCGCCTTGACAAAGACACCACTGGTGCCCTGGTGATTGCCAAACACGATCAGGCCCACCAGCACCTACAAGCCCAGATCCAGGCCAAAACCGCCCGGCGCATCTACTTGGGGGTGGTGTTTGGCCGGCCGGCCCAAAGCCAAGGCACCGTCTCTGCCCCCATTGGGAGGCACCCGGTGGATCGGCAGAAAATGGCCGTCCTGACCCCTGGCCAAGGGCGAGTGGCGGTAACCCACTGGCAAGTGTTGGAGCGGCTGGGCAACTACACCCTGATGCAGTTTGAGCTGGAGACCGGGCGCACCCATCAAATTCGGGTGCATGCTGCCCACATGCGCCTACCCATTGTCGGGGATCCCCTCTACACCCAGAGCAAAACCAGCCCTGTTAAGCTGGGCGGCCAAGCTCTCCATGCCTGGAAGCTCTCCTTTGTTCACCCGCGCACAGGCCAGCCGCTGCAGTTTACCGCTCCCCTGCCGGAGGAGTTTGAGCGGCTCTTGCGGCAGTTGCGCAGCCAGGCGGGCTAGGCAGCCTCTGGGGTTTCCCCCTTGCTTTGCCTGGTCATTGCAAACGGCTGTGGAACAGCTGGTTGGTTGATCCCCAGCTCCCCTCGCCCGCAAGGGGTGAGGGTCAGCGGCGAAGGGTCTTCATCTTGTTTGAAACGAGTATGCCCAGTTGTCCCCACACCCGTGGGGGTGAACCCGGCCAGAGAAGAGAATTAAGACAATCTCATGTCTACCGGGATCCCTGAATGGGATGGGTAACACTGAAACTAGGTCGCAGAAGCGGCGCGTAGCGCAATCTCAAGGAGCCGAACATGAGCAAGAGCTTGCTGGAGCAATTGCGACAGATGACTGTCGTGGTCGCCGATACGGGGGATATCAACGCCATCGAGAGCTTTAAGCCGCAGGATGCCACCACCAATCCCTCTTTGATCACAGCGGCTGCCCAAATGCCCCAGTACCAGGGCATTGTCGATGAAACCTTGCTCAAGGCCCGCCAAGAACTGGGATCCAAAGCCGACATCAAAACCGTGGTGGCCCACGCCATCGATCAACTGGCCGTGGCCTTTGGCGTGCGCATTTTGTCCATCATTCCTGGCCGGGTCTCGACGGAGGTGGATGCCCGCCTCTCTTACGACACAGAAGCCACAGTTGCCAAAGCCCGCCATTTGATCGAGCTCTACAAGGCGGCAGGAGCGGATCCCAAGCGGGTGCTGATTAAAATTGCCTCGACTTGGGAAGGGATCCGAGCTGCCGAGATCCTGGAAAAAGAAGGGATCCATTGCAACCTCACCCTGTTGTTTGGCTTGCACCAGGCCATCGCCTGCGCCGAAGCGGGGGTGAAGCTGATCTCGCCCTTTGTGGGCCGCATCTTGGATTGGTACAAGAAACACACGGGCCGGGAGAGCTACCCTCCTGCCGAAGATCCGGGGGTGCAGTCGGTGACCCAGATTTACAACTACTTCCGCAAATACGATTTTCCGACGGAAGTGATGGGGGCCAGCTTCCGCAACATCGGGGAGATCATCGAGTTGGCCGGCTGTGATCTCCTGACCATCTCGCCCGCCTTGCTGGCGGAGCTGCAAAACACCGAGGGTTACCTGGAGCGCAAACTGGATCCGGAAAAAGCCAAGAAAATGGACATCCCGCGCCTGGTGATGGATCGAGCTACCTTCGACCAGATGCACCGGGAAAACCGCATGGCCTCAGAAAAGCTGGAAGAAGGGATCCAGGGCTTCTCCAAAGCGCTGGAGGTGCTGGAAAAACTGCTCACCGAGCGGCTGCAGAAGCTGGAGGGTGCCAAGGAAACCATTACCCACGCCGCCCAGGATGTCTTCCGCCTCTACGACCTGGATGGGGATGGCTTCATCACCCGCGAGGAGTGGATGGGGGCAGATCGCGTTTTCGATGCCCTGGATACCAACCAAGATGGCAAAATTACCCCTGAGGAAATGTTGGTCGGCCTAGGGGCGGCGGTCTATCTGAAGAATTAGCCGCTGGCAGCCGGCCTGGGAAAACCTCAAGGTCTATGGGCGAGAACTTTCGCCACATCGGAGACGGGGTGGCCGCCCTGGAGGCACAAGCCCGCCTGTGGATTGCCCAGCGGCTGCAAGGGATCCCTTACGATCCGCCGCCGGGGCCAGCAGCCAGGCAGGTGCTGTATTGGATCGAGACGGATCTGCTGCCGCGCCTGCAGCAAACCCCCCAGGAGCTGGAGAACCTGCTGCATGGGCTAGGGGGCGGCTATGTGCCCAGCGGCCCTTCCGGCGCCCCCACCCGAGGCCGAGTGGACGTGTTGCCCACGGGGCGCAACTTTTACTCGGTGGATATTCGCGCCATCCCCACCCCCACCGCCTGGCAGGTCGGCTCACTGGCCGCCGAGCGGCTGGTGGAGCGCTACGTGCAAGAGCAGGGGGAATATCCCCGTCGCCTGGGCCTATCCGTTTGGGGCACTTCAACTCTAAGAACTGGCGGCGACGATTGGGCCGAGGCCCTGGCGCTCTTGGGGGTCAAACCCCGCTGGGATGGAGGACGGGTGGTGGACATCGAGATCCTGCCTGTAGCGGTTTTGGGCCGCCCCCGTGTGGATGTAACCCTGCGCATTTCTGGCTTCTTTCGCGATGCCTTTCCCAATCTGATTGCCCTGTTTGACCGGGCCGTGCAGGCCGTGGCTGACCTGGAGGAGCCAGAAGCCGACAATCCCCTGCGGGCCCACGTGCTGGCCGATACCCAGTACTGGCAGGAGCAAGGGATCCCAACGCAAGCAGCGGCGGAGCGGGCGCGGCTGCGCATCTTCGGTTCCAAGCCAGGGGCCTACGGGGCCGGCCTACAGGGGCTGATCGAGGCGCAAAACTGGGAAACAGAAGCGGATCTGGCCCGCGCCTACCTCAACTGGAGCAGCTACGCCTACCGGGCCGATGGCGAGGGAGAGCCGGCCCCCGAAGCCCTGCGGCGGCAATTGGCCCACCTGCAAATTGTGCTCCACAACCAAGACAACCGCGAGCACGACCTGCTGGACTCCGATGACTACTACCAGTTTCAAGGGGGGATGGTGGCGGCAGTGCGAACGCTCCAGGGCCGCAACCCGCGGATTTACTTCGGGGATCACGCCCGTCCCCACAACCCTAAGATCCGCACCCTGGCCGAAGAAATTGACCGCGTCTATCGCGCCCGCGTGATCAACCCCAAGTGGATTGCCGGCGTGATGCGCCACGGCTACAAAGGCGCTTTCGAGATGGCCGCCACCCTGGACTACCTCTTTGCCTACGACGTCACCACCCATGCTGTGCCGGATTTCATGTACGCCGGCCTGGCCCGCGCCTACCTATTGGATCCCCAAGTCCAGCAGTTCCTGCGATCCCGCAACCCCTGGGCGCTGCGGGACATGAGCGAGCGGCTGCTGGAAGCCCACCAGCGGGGCTACTGGCAAGAGCAGGCCCTGGAATTGCTGCCTCAGATCGAAGCCCTGATGCTGGAGATGGAAGCCTACCTGGAATCCCGCTCTCCCGTGGCGAGAGAAGGTTAAGTTCTGCTAAGATTTTTTCATCCAAACCAGTTGTGGAGGGATCCCAGGCCATGAGCAAATCTGAGCTGTTGCGAGAGATTCTGGGGCCACTGTTGGAGGACTACCGCTACTGGTTTGAGCGTTCTCGCCGCTTTTTGCAGGAAGAGACCCTGGAATTGATCAGCCCAGAGGAGCAACAGTCCTTGCTGGAAGAGGTTTTGGCTGCCCAGGCGGAGCTACAGGTAGCCAAAGCGCTTTATCAGGCGTCCGATCAAGAGGTTGGCATCGACCCTGGGCTGATGGCAAAATGGCATCGCCTGCTGATGAAATGTGCCGAATTGGGCCGTCGATTTCGCCAGATTCACCCCTCCTCTGAC
The DNA here is from genome assembly GCF_054058195.1 of Thermostichus sp. OS-CIW-29. Classification (NCBI taxonomy): domain Bacteria; kingdom Bacillati; phylum Cyanobacteriota; class Cyanophyceae; order Thermostichales; family Thermostichaceae; genus Thermostichus; species Thermostichus sp. OS-CIW-29. Next base: position 10,511 of record NZ_JBSSAB010000002.1, on the reverse strand, counting down.
CTGTGATGCTGCAGATTCTCTACCTCATCGCTTTTGTGGCCATTGCCTTTTTGGCCCTGCGCAACTTGGTTGCCAATGTCATCACGTTGGGCGTGGAAGAGCGCAAGGCCTCTCCTCGTCGTGCCCGCAAGCGGATCCCTCACCCAGAGCTGCTGGATGAAGATGGCAACCTCACCGAGGAGCCTCTACTGGTGATTCGCTCGGCCAGCTTGGAAGAAGCTCGCAGCCGTTTGGAAGATCTCTATTCCGGCTCGCCGGACGAAGATTAGGGGAGTTTCTTGGGCTTTCTCTCTTGGGCGTGGCTGCACTAGCCTGGGAAGGTACTGCGCGCCATTTGCCCGAGCGTCTGGTGGGCGAGTCAACGGAGATGGGATCCGACTTCAACGTGGAATCGGTGCTGGAGGCGGTGCTCGGCAAGCTGAAGGTTTTGGCGGAAACGGGACAAACCTTTGGTCAGCCGATCACTATTGGTGAGACGATTATTGTCCCTTACATGTCCTTGCATTTTGGCTTGGGTGGGGGAGGGGGTAACTTCGGCAAAACTGCTTCTGGCTGTCGCGGCAACGGCGGGGATCCGGCCAGTCTGTTCGGGGGAGCGGGGGGTGGGGTGCGCATCGAGCCAGTTGGCTTTCTGGTGATCCGAGGCGAGCGAGTGGAGCTGCTGACCACCGTCCAGAAGCCCGACCAGTGGAACCAACTCAGCGAGACTCTGGTGCCCCTGTTGCAGCAGTGGCTGCAAAATCGTGCCGGCAACTCCTGAAGGGACTAGCCGCGAATGGAGAGGCGGGATCCCTGGGGAGAGGGTTGTACCTCAATGCGGCGGGGGAAAGCATCCTGCAGGCTGGGGATGTGGGTAATCACCAAGATGCAGGCAAAGTCCGGGGCGATGGCGTTGATGGCAGCCAGCAGTTGGGCGCGCCCGGTGGCATCCTGGGATCCAAACCCCTCGTCGATGATTAAGGTTTGCAGGTCGGATCCCGAGCGCTGGGTGAGCAGGCGGGACAAGGCCAGGCGAATGGCGAAGTTGATGCGGAAGGCTTCTCCACCGGAGTAAGTCTCGTAGGGGCGGGTGCCGTGGGGATCGGCAATGAGAATGTCGAGGGTGTCATAGGGACTCCGTCCCGCTACGGAGGACAGCTTGGCCGGTGAGCAATAGCGTCGCCCGGAGCGCTGGGTAACCAATTGCAGGTGCAGGCGGTGTTGGGTAAGGCGGGCCAGGATCTGGTTGGCCTGGGCTTCCAGCTCGGGCAGGACATTTTCGACGATCAGGGCGGGGATGCCGTTGCGGCCGTAGGCATTGGCCAGCTCTTGGTACACCTGCTGCTGGCGGCGGGCCTGTTGCAGTTGCTGTTCCAGCTCGGCCTGTTCCGCTTGCTGTTGAACCGCCTGTTGTAGCCGTTGTTGGGCGGCCCCTATCTGAGACAGCACCTCATCCAGCCGCCGGCGGTGCTCCCGCAGGGTTTGGCGGATCCCTTCCAGCTGAGCAGGCAAAACCTCGGGATGCTCCGCCAGTTGTTGCTGAAGCCGTTCCAACTCTTGGGTGGCCTGGGCAAAGTGCTGGCGGCTTTCCTGTAGGCGTTGGGATAAGGCTTGGGTGCGGGCTGCCACCTCCGGCAGTTCCTGGCGGGCCACCTGTAGGGCTTGCAGGCGCACCGGCCAGAGTTGCGCTTGGGCCAGTTCGGCTTTCACCTGCTGGTGCAGGGATCCATCGTAGCCCAGGTGGTTTAACGCCTGTTCCACCTGAGCCAACCGCTCCGCCAGGGGAGAATCCGATCCCACTGGCGGGACGGAGTCCTTGGATCCCACCTGTTGCAGGGTTTCCAGTTGTGCCTGTAGGGAGGCGATTTGCTCCCATAGGTGAGAGCGGCGCTCCTGGGCCTTGCGGAGTTCCTGAGAGCGGCCCAGTGCCCAGCGCCAGCGCTCCAGTTCTCCTCGTTGTAAGGCGTGCTCGCGCTCGTCATAGCCCAGTTGTTGCAGGGCCTGCTGGATCTGCTGGAGCTGTTGCCGAGCTTCTTGAGCGTAAGCTTCCCGGTCAAGGATTTCCCTCAACTCTGCCGCTTCTGCTTGCCAGAGCTGGATTTGCCGGCGGCGTTCCTGCTCGGCTTCCCACTGCTGTTGCAATCGCCCTTGCAGATGCAGGCGCTCATCCCAGGTGGCCAGTTCTTGGCTGAGACGGCGGTATTCTGCTTGCAAGAGTTCAATCTCCCGGTCGGCCACCGCCAGTTGTTCGCGGATAACAAACAGTTCGCCGGCAATTTCTTCTTGACGCTCGCGGTGTTTTTTCAGCACCACATCCCGCAGGCGCAGGCTGAGGGGACGGCTACAGAGGGGGCAAGTCCAGTGGCGACGGCGCTGCGGAGCCATAAGGCTGGATCCCTGCGGCTCTGGTGTTGGCGTTGCGGGGGATGACTCGGCAGGTTGACCGGCGGAAGATAGGGCCAGGGATCCCTTCTCTTGTTCGGCTGTCTCCTCGACAAGGGCTGTCTCCTCGACAAGGGCTGTCACCCTCGCCAAAGTGGGGGTGACCTGATCTCGTTCGCTGCGCGGAGCACTTTGAGCGGAAAACACCTCTTGACCTTCCTCCCAGGTGGTCACCAACAGGCGGCAGCGTTCTTCCTCCTGTTGCCACTGTTGCTGGAGAACCCGCTGGCGTTCCTGGAGCTTTTGCACGAACAGCCGCCGTTCTTGGACTTTTTCCAACACCCGCTGCTGGTAGAGACGCCGTCGCTCCAGCTCTGCCAGGGCGGCCTCTCCTTCGGCAATTTTCTGCTCCAGGTGCTGCTGCTGCTGGGCTAGAGTTTCCTGGCTTTGCAGTTGCTGGCTGAGAAGCTGGAGGCGGGCTTGCAGACGTTCCCGCTCGCGGCGGATTTGCTCTTGCCAATGCTGTTGCTGCTGGAGAAGGATGGCGGCTTGCGCTTGGGCTTGGTTCAAGGCCTGGAGACGCTCTTGAGCTTGCTGGTAGTGGCGCAGGCCGATTTCGATGCGCTCCTGTTCTGCCAGCAATTGGGCATCGGCTTGGGCCTGGGCTTGGCAGGTGGCCAACTCCTGTTGCAGCCGTTGCATCTTGCGCAGTTGCTGCTGTTGCTGCTCTGCTTGCTGGGCTTGCAGCTTTTGGCGTTCTTGGAGCAGATGCTGCTGTTGCTCGAAGAGGTGGTGGAGATGGCGATCTTGGGCCATCAGGGCTTGGTAGCGTTCGTAACCCGCCAGGATGTCTTCACTCTGGGCGATCAGCTCTTCCAACTGGAGCAGGTGCTGTCGCTGGGCACGCCACTGTTGCTCGGTGTGCTGTAGGTTGGTGCCGAGCTTTTGCAAGTGTTGGGTAAGGTGTTGGTGGCGCTCCTGCAGGATGCAGCGATGTTCGTAGAGGCGCTCTAGGGCTTGCAATTCCTGCTGTTGCTGGGCTAGGAGCTGCTGCAGATGAGTTTGCCGTTGTTGGAGTCGCTCCAGCTCGGCTTGAATTTGGCCAAGGTGGGCCTGTTGTTGGTCAAGCTGCTGCAGGCGCTCTTGGAGCAGATCGGCTTTGAGCTTGGCGCTGCGTGCCCGTTCCCGACAGCGCTCGGCCAGCAAATCGTACTGCCCCAACTTGAGCATGTCGGCCAAGATCTGCTTGCGCTCGCCGGGACGCTTCAGAGTGAAGGCATCCGCTTGTCCTTGTCGCAGATAGGCGGAGTGAATAAAGGTCTCGTAGTCGAGGCTGAGCTGACTTTGAATGGCCTGTTGGGTGGCGCGCATGCCGCGGCGGGTCAAGCTACGCCAGCGAGGTTGGCCGTCGGTTTCTCCGGTTTGAATTTGCCACTCCAGGGATCCCTCGCCCGATAGATGACGGCTGCGCAGGACACGGTAGGTTTGTCCTCGGGAGCGGTAGATCACCTCTACCCAGGCTTCGCTGGCCCCCTTGCGGATGAGATCGCTGTCATTGCTAGCCCGGCTTTGCCCCCAAAGGCCCCAGGTGAGGGCATCGAGCAGGGCAGACTTGCCTGCCCCATTGGGGCCACAAATGCAGGCAGTATGGATCCCACGCAGATCCAAAACGGCGTGAGCGTAACAGAGAAAATTGTGCAAGGTTAGGCGAACCGGGATCACGGAAAACTCTGAGGGGCTCTGGTTGCTGGAAAAAATGAGGTTGAGCCATTTGATCCAGAGTATCGCGTCAGCGGTGGGGAGCAACAATGAGGAGTGAGAAGTGAGGAGAGAGGAGTGAGGATACTCCCTTCTCACTACTCTCCGTTCTTTTCTCTTTTCTCTCTTGTCTCTCTTGAGAGGGGATCCGATTGCATTAGCCGCTGACACAGTTGGGCAATCTGGGTGGGGCTGGCCTCGTCCAGCCAGCGGTGAAAGGCTTGGGATTCCTGAAGGCGGCCCATCAGTAGCGTGGGGATCTGCTCCGGACTGTCCAGTTCCGCCAGCCACTGCCGGGGAAAGCCAGTTACTGCAGCCAGATCCTCGGGATCCCGTCGGCCTGCTTGCCACAGCGCTTGCAGTTGGGCAATCTGCTGGGGGATCTGCTCCCAGGGGGAGGCAGAAGCGGCCAGGATCAGGGTTCGGGGCTGTACCTGTTGCAGCAGTTGGGCCAAGTCCGCCGGTAGCCAGGGCCAGCGGGCCAGCACCAGCTTTGCCCCTTTTGGTGGTGGAACAAAGTTCTCGGCCTCCTGCCCGTCGTAACAGATGGCCCCCTGCTGCGAATCCGGCAGGGGTTTCTGCCGAAAATCTTGGATCTGTAGGCGAGGGGCGGAAATGGTGGGTGCCTGCCACTCTCCCGCAGGGCGCACCGCCAGCACTTTGCCCTGCCAAGGCTGTCTGCCCCGGTCATCCGCCTCCAACTGGAGGGCGATGTCCAAAGCCTGGCATTTTTGCCAGCGCTCCAGCTCTTCTCCGGCTTGCCAAAACCACAGGGTACGGGATCCCGGCGAGCCTTGGAGTTCAAACTTGAGGTGGCGGCCATTGCGGGAGACTCCCAGGTTGGAGCTATTGGGACGGAAGTTCATCAAGGCAACGACGGGGTTGGGGTTGCCGTGCCCAAAGGGCTGCAGAAGCTGCAATTGCCGATACACCTCATCCAGCTCTGCCACCCCATCCCGATCCTGAGAGACCAGTAGCTCCCAGTCGAGGATAATCTCCACCGCCAAGGCGCGAGCCTGCTGATCCGGGCTAACCCGCGCGGCCAGCTCCCGCTGCAACGCCAGTTGCACAGCGGCCAGGCAAGCCAGATCCACTTGGATCCCGGCGGCCATGGGGTGTCCGCCTCCCCGCCGCAAGAGGGGGCGCACGGCCTCGATGGCCTCCACCAGGTTCACCCCTGGCAGGGAACGACCCGACCCATGGCCCAGCCCTGTGGCTTCGTCTTTGGCAATCAACACCGTCGGGCAGCGGTACTGCTCCACCAAGCGCGCCGCCGCGATCCCCAGAACCCCTGGGTTCCAGCCGGCTTCCGCCAGAACAATGGCTCCTTCCCGGGTCAGATCCAAGCTCTCTACCTGTTGGCTGGCCTCTTGGATCACTTGCTGGGTGAGCTGCCGGCGCTCTTCGTCAAGGGCAACAAACCGTTGCACCAGCGCCTGGGCCCGCTCTGGATCGGAGGTGGTCAGCAGCTCCACTGCTAAGCTGGCGTCTTCCAAGCGGCCAATGACGTTCAACTTGGGGGCGATGCGAAAAGCAATATCCTGGGCTGTCGGCGACCTCTGGAGCTGGCCGTTGCTAACCTGGGCCAGCAGAGCTCGCAACCCCGGGCGCTGCGTACTGGCCAGCACCGGCAGGCCCCGCTGCACCAAGTAGCGGCACTCCCGCTGCAACACCGCCACATCGGCCACAATTCCCACCGCCACCAGATCCAGGTGCTGCTCGACACCAGGGATCCCTAGGGCTTGGTAGAGCGCCTCCGCCAACTTGTAGGCCACTCCCACCCCCGGCAAGAAGCGCAGCGGATGTTCAGCCGGCAATCGCAAGGGGTTGACCACCGCATAGGCAGCGGGCAAGGGATCCGGCAGCATGTGGTGATCCGTCACGATCACGTCCACCCCCTGGGCTTGGGCCATGGCAATTTCGGCGGTATTGCCCATGCCGCAATCCACCGTCAGGATCACTTGGCAGCCCTGGGCCAGCACCTGCTGCAGCCGTTGAGGGTTGAGGCCGTGCCCTTCGGTACTGCGCAGCGGTATGGAGAACTGGACTCGGAAGCCCAAGGGTTGTAACGCCGAGAGCAGAAGACTGGTGCTGGTGACACCATCGCAGTCAAAGTCCCCCCAAATGCACAGGGTCTCTCCCCTTTCCCGTGCCTGCAGCAGCCGCGCCACCGCCCGCTCCAGATCCGGCAGGGATGCTGGTGGTGTGGGGGAATAGTGTTCGGGATCCACGAAGGCCTGCGCCTGCTCCCAGGTGTGCAGACCCCGCAGAGCCATCACCTTGGCCGCATACTTGCCATATTCCCGGCTCAGTTGCGGATTGAACTGGGGGGGAGTGGGCAGCAGCTCCCAGCGGTATTCCATGCAAGCTCGACAGGGATAAAGGTTCCTAGGAGCCTATCAAAAACGGCCCAGGGGGGAAATGGATCCCAGAGGAAAGGGCTGGGGATGATGGGCTACCTTGAACCCTACTGGCAGCAGTGAGAAGCCACACAGCAGGCGGAAGGGTGCTCGTGATTGTGGGTGGCACAGGCTTCGCTGCAGTAGAGTTGACCTTCGTAGCGATAGCCTTGGCTGCTCTCGAAGCTGCAGTTGCAGTGTTCACAGGCGCAACGGACAAGGGTGCTGGCAGACATGATTTTCTCTCCTTCTTTCTCGTTTTTTCCTAGGGATCCTCTTGTCGAAGATCCGCGTCTCTACACCCTAGCGGTTGCTCGGCAACGATGCTGAAACAAGAATCAGAATCATTTTTGGCACTTCACCGATTACAGCCTATGAATTAGGATACAAGTATCCAAGAGAAAAGAGAGATATATACCAACCTATTTGTTAGATTTATCCCAAAGAGTTGTGGCAGCTTATCAGGCAGGCAAGACCTCCACTCGCCAGGTAGCGGAACAGTTCATGGTAACCCAAAGAACACTGCACCACTGGGTGCATCAGTATCAACAAACTCAGGATTTATCCCCCAAGAAAGTCGGCACAAAGCGAGTAGGTATTCTGGAACAACACCGGCAAGAAGTTATGACGGTCATTGAAAGGCGCCTGAACTATTATCCGTGGTAGTATCAAGAACTGCTACGAGAGCAACTGGATACTGATGTGAGTGCTGTTACGATAGACAACTTTTTAAAAAAGCGAGGAATGACGCTAAAAAAGAATTACCGCAGTGTAAAAATCAGAGAAGAGGAGGTGCAAAGGCAACAATTAGCCTAGAGTTAAGAAGTCAAGAATATACCAGTGGAAGATATAGCTATTCTAGACCAGACAAGGGTGTGAGAGGCAATGGAACGGAGGGGTATCTCGGAGTTTACGCAGTCAAAGAGCTTACAGTTACCGTCAGAGATGCAAAGGGAAAAAACATAAGATTATTGAAGCTATTTCCTGGAGAGAGGTAGTAGGCTGTTGTGTTATCAAGGGTGGAATGCGGAAGAGCAATTTTCTGGAGTTTTTGCAAAGTGACTCATGTTCGGAACTGGATGCGCGGAAGGTGGTGATTAGAGTTCGGAAGTGGAGGGTTTGATTCAAGGAACAGGTGCGCGGATCATAGACCTGCCTGTGTATGCACCAGAGTTGAATCCGATTGAGAGGATGTGGTCGGTATTGAAGCCTTTTATCCGGCAGTTTTCCAGAGCCGGGAAGTATGGGATGGAGCAGATAGCAGAGACCTCTTGACTACTCATCAATCCATTCTGCTTCCGAAGTTGGTTTGCTAGGTGTTGCTACTGTGCCCCTTGATTCCTTAACAGGCTGTACTGCTCCATCCCTATGCACGAAGAGGGATGCCGCCGCCCTAATTACTGGGAAGAGACTCCCAGATACTTTGTCCCTCTAATGTCCCTCTAGTAAGAGGTACTGCACCACGAAGCACTCAGTGCCGCCGCAGGCGAACAAGCTGGCGGAGTTCGCAGTTACTGTATCAAGAAGCCGTCATAAAGGGCGGGGCTTGTAACCCAGTTTTCTGGTCAATGTGGCGTTGGCATCTCTTTGTGCTTTATCCTGAGGGGCGATAAGCTAAAGTACAGCAACAACACAGTCCTAAACTGGGAACTTTATTGATGCCTCCGCGCTCCTCTTCCTCCCAGAGTGGCTCTACCCCATTCCCCTTTCTGGAAGGGCGGGGTGCTGCTGACGGTGAGGCTGAGTCGAGCTTGCCGCTGGGACAGCGTTTGCTGCGGGCGGGTCTGATCTCCCAATCCCAGTTGGCTCAGGCCCTGCGAGAGCAACAGCAAAACCACCTCAAGTTGGGAGAAGTGTGTCTCGAGCACGGCTGGCTCACCCCAGCCGCTCTCTACCGCTTCCTGCCCAGCCAGTCTCTTTCTCTGGGAGAGATTTTGGTGGCACTGGGCCACTTGGATTTTGAGCAGTTGCGGGTTGCTCTGGCCCAACAGCGTCGCTACGGGCGGAAATTGGGGGAGATTCTCACCTGGAAAGGCTGGGTACAGCCAGCCATTTTGGATCGCGCCTTGGATGTTCAGGTGCAACTGCAACGGATGGCTTCCCCCAATGCGTGGGAAGCACTGCAGCCTTTTTTGGCTAAGGATCCCAAACCCGAGGTTCAGCTTACCCCCCGAAGATCGACAATTCCTGGCCGAGAAGACCCAGCTCAGGATTGGCCTGCACCCGAAGAGGCCAGGAGAGAGAGTACGGTTCAGCCGCCGAGTCTTGAATCTGCGGCTGGGGGAGATCCCATCCCTGGAACATTGGCTGCGGCGGCCTCGGATCCCTTTGCCGATGAGCCTCAACCGGCCACCTTGGCCGACTACCGCAAGCAAGTGGAAGCCTTGCAGCTACAAATCGAGCTCCAGGAACAGGAATGGGATCGGATCCTGGCCAACATGAACCAGCAGATTGCCGATTTTCAAAGCCAGTATCAGCAGCGCATTCAAAAACTGGAAGCCACCATCCGTCTCCAACAAGCAGAGCTCCAGCACCAGGCAACGTTGCAGCAGGATTTGCGGGTTTGGCGGGAACAACTGCAAAGGCTGGAAACGGAGCTGGCTCTTGCCCGCGCTGCTGAGCAAAGGGCGCAGCGGCAGTTGCAAACCCAGCAAGATTGCTACCAGTCGGAACTGGAGCAGTTGCAAGAGCAAATCCAGATTCTGCAGAAACGCCAGTCGGAGTTGGTGCCCAGCAGCGTTGTGGCTGACCTACGCGCCCAATTGGAGGCAGCGCTTCATCAAATCCAGCAGCTCCGATCGGAGCGGGATCAGCTGCAGGCCCAACTTGCCCAGCAAGCTGCAGAGTCAGAGGCTGCTCTATCCCGGCATCTGGATTCTTTCTGGCCAGAGCAGGTTGCCGCCTTGGAGCAACAGATTTTGGAGCTGAGGGCCGCTTTGCAGATGTGGCAAGAGCGCTACGCTCAGTTACAGCAAGAGCACGAGGCCCAAATGGCGCGGCTTTCCGGCTATGTTCCCCCAGAGCAGGTGGAAAGCTTACAGGCGCAGCTACAACAACTGCAAGCGGAAATAGCACAGCTGATGGCAGCCAACCGTGACTACGAAGCGCACATTGCCCAACTGGAGGAGCAACTGCAGCAGAGCCAAGCCCTGATCCACCAGCTCAGGGCAGAACGGGCCGAGGCCGACCAGCGCATTGTCCAACTGGAGGGATCCCTGCAAGCCCGCCAAGAAGCCTTGGAGCAAGCTCAACAACAACTGAAAACGATGGGATCCCGCCTCAGCGCCCTTCAACAGCAGCAGGCCAACTTGACGGTGGAACTGCGAGACGCGCGAGAGCTGCTAGCGGCCTACCGACAGAGCTTGGAGACTTTACAGGAGAACCTCAAGATTGAGCAGAAAAGTGCTCCGCACCGCTAACGCGATCGCAACCGTCTGCTGCAGGTGAGTTACGAACAGCAAAAGCTGATCGCCGAGGCAGCGCAGGCTCAGTTGAGAGCAGCCAACTTCTCTGGTTCAACCGCCAAAGATGAGCCAGCACGCTTGCGTGAGCGAAACGCAGTCCTTACGGGGAGACCGGAGGAACCCGAGACCGACGCCGACACTCCTGAGGATACGCCGACGGATCCCTTGTTGGCAGAACTCACCCCATGGGCCAGGCATCTGTTCCAAAACTTGCAGGCAGCGGGCTTGCTGGATCGGCCCCAGATCCAAGACATCCTCAGCCGCTGGCAACAGTCGGGGGGCAAGCTGACCGCGGTCATTGGCGAGTGTACCGGCCTGAAGGCAACCACGGTCGCGGTAGCGGTGCGGTTCCCGGTAGGGTGCCGGAGGCATAGCACTTTCAAGTTCTTTGCGGATGGGGGGTATTCTGCCCGTTTGTCGGGGTGCCGCACGGTGGGAGAGCATGACTCTAGTCAATAATAAGCTCAACTATACTGAAAATAATGTATAATATGTTCAGTACGGATTACTACCAGTTGATCTTTCTGTT